>PCTP01000090.1:3423-9377 GCA_002770795.1 Gammaproteobacteria bacterium CG22_combo_CG10-13_8_21_14_all_40_8
TTATTTACATCCCACTTGGGCGCATCGATCCCTTTTGCGCAAACAGACAAACTAAATGAAGCCCAAAATAAACTAACAAAGAAGTTTTTCACAATAATTTCCAACAAATAAATGAAGTTGTGCAGACTTTACAGGGTTTGCATCATTTTCTCC
This sequence comes from Gammaproteobacteria bacterium CG22_combo_CG10-13_8_21_14_all_40_8, assembly GCA_002770795.1. GTDB lineage: Bacteria > Pseudomonadota > Gammaproteobacteria > Enterobacterales > 21-14-all-40-8. Next base: position 3,577 of record PCTP01000090.1, read on the forward strand.
AGATTTTGAAGCAATAATTTTACGATCCAAGATTGTCGTTTTGATCTATATCAAAGTAATCCCTAAACGAACTGGGATAATAGGTGGCAATTGATATCCTGAATTAAAGCGAGCATTTGGAGGTGAAACCGCCATATGCCCTATTTGCACAAGATGAAGGATGTATTTTGAGTGAAAACTGAAGCCGATATCATACCTAGAGAAACATCATTGGAGCCTTCCACTAGCATAAAACAGTCATACCGACGAATATTATTAGTATTTGTTTTCAACCTATTGGTCTCTTTTTCAGCCTATTACTTGAGTCTGACACAACAGGATAAGATTTCACAATCCCTAACAATGACAGCGAACCAACAATTGGGACAATTAGTCTGGCAAAATAAAAATTGTTATACCTGCCATTCTATTTATGGTTTGGGTGGACATTTAGGGCCAGATTTAACCAATGAAGCAGGGAGAAGAAACAGAGATTTTATACAAGCCTATATACAACAAGGAAGCATTGGCATGCCCGCTCAAAAGCTTGATGAAAAACCACTGCAACAGCTGATTGAATATCTAGATTTTTTAAACAAAACAGGGGAATTCCCTACCCATACTTTCCCTGCTCATCCTTATGGATATTATTCAAATATAAAGCAGATATTCTAGTATGTTTGTCCCAAATATTTTTCAATTTCAAAAAATTAACTACTTGTTTATTTCGATGCTATTTTTTTGTTTTGCCGCCCTCATCGGGTTGTTCGCAGCAATAAAAATAGTACATCCTACTTTCAGTCAATCCATTCCTTTTATTATCTTACGCCCTCTACATACCTTTTGGGTCATTGTTGCCTTGCTATCTGGTGTTGGGGGAATCATTTACAAGCTAACTCTCCATACATTTTCTAAAAAAGAGCATGCATTCTACTCATTGAATTTTCTCTGTTTTATCATTTGGAGTTCATGGGTGATTGTAACGGGTCAAGCCTCTGGTAGAGAATATTTCAGTTGGCCTCTCATCAGCTCTGTCTTTTTAGAAATGTTTCTTATTCATCTGCTACTAAGGTTATTTCAGAGTAAAAAAAAACTCTATTTACAATCACCAGAAGCTTTTTGGCTATTAGCTCTAGGTTTATTATTCATTCAGAATGGACTAATCGAATCGCAATACTGGCATCTCCACAATCTTTTCAAAAACTATGTTGCAGATCTCTCCATACAATGGCATAGCATTGATACTTTTTTTGCAGGGATTAATACCGCTTTATATGGAGGTGCCGCTTTTTTGCTGGATACAAAACCAAAACCTTTAAGGAAACCAGTGTTATTTGGCATTGCAGCATTTAGCTTGTTGTTTACCTTTGGGCATCATCATTATATTTCCCCTCAACCCACCCTTCTTAAAAATCTTGCTCTCATTGCCAGCCTGCTAGCAGTTATTTCTTTTTGGAGACATGTAAAAGCTTACAAAAAAATTAACCCGCAGCAATTTAAACATGATCTGACTTTTCCCCTATGGCGTGCAATAGAATTTTGGACATTAGTTTCTGTCGCAAGTGGGGTGTTATTTGCCATACCTCAGTTTAATTTATGGATACACAGCAGTTATCTGGTTGTGATCCATGCCATGGGTTCCATGATTGGGGTGAATTTTATGATTATTGTGCTGGCTAACCTAGCAGAGAGAAAAATTTTGACTTCATCAAATGAAAACTGGCTGCAAAATCCAGTCAAATGGATAAACCTATCACTCCTTGGTTTGTGGATCACATTGGGGTTAAATGGTTTTCTGAAAGGATGGCAGCGATTTTATATCAGTGTCGATTACATCCAATCATTCAGAGACAATATGTTATTATTGTTTCCTGTTTTGGGTTTTTTTCTATTATTGGGTATTGTTCGTCTTAGCTATGGCCTGTGGAAGTTAAACCATATGGAAGCCCTGTCAGAACTAGGTTAACGCTCTAAATAGCGCAAGAGGCCACTAAATTTATTCATGGGGATGTTCAGCCATAAAGTGAAGTGAAAATCTTATCAAATTTTTCATGGCACTTTAAAAATGCGGACCAAATAACGGGGCCAAATCGATCAAGCCCAGAAACACCAGTTCGATCATCTAAGGTTAAAATTTCTACTGTTTTTTTATGTGAAAACGCTGGTTTGTACTGACGTTTACTGCGTAGCGCATCATAGGAGTCTGCTAGTCCTACAATCAACGCCGCAATAGGTATTTCCTCACCAGCTAAAGGTTTTAAATTTTGATAATGCTTGATATTTTGCGCTGAGGCATCTTCGATAATACCTTGCTTATTCTTTAGTGCAGGATAACCTTCACCATTCCAATATTGATGATGATGCAAAGCAATGTCTCTAGAGATATCTAATGCCCTATGTTTTTTATCCAACTGCTTGATCATCTTATCGATAATACCAGCACCATAAATCGTATGCATTTGCATTTCTTTGCGCTGATTGTCATTATAAACAGCGTCAGTTTTAATCAGGTGAGGAATCGCTACTTTGCCGATGTCATGAAGTGCCGCTACTTTTCCAATGATCTTGACCATACTCATCTCCAACCCCAGCTTGTGAGCAAGTAGTCTTGAATAAGCATTCACTCGCCAAACATGTTGTCCAGTCACCTCATCACTGTACTCAGCAGCCGCACATAGCCCCGAGATACTGGCAAAAAATAAATGTTCATTATCCTGATTTTTCTCGATCATTTTCGCCAATGAGTTTACACTACCCAATAGAGCTTTAATAATTAATTCATCACCTTTGCCAATTCTGCCTTGCTTATTGAAACTGATGATTGAAATATCCCCAGAATGATAATCAATGACATTTTCGATAGGATTTTTAAAAAATTTTTTGACTCTTGAATCAAATGGAAAATCTTTTTCAAAAGCCGCAACTGAAGGGTAATCCTGGCGATTGGCCCAAATAATATCGCCATAAGTCCGTGACTTAAAAATGGGCAGGTTAGCATCAGATTGAAGAATAATCTCAGATGAGATGATAAGTTTTGAATATTCATTGCGTCGATAAGCACGACCTGAATAGCGCCCATCTGCTAATTTTTGAATCATGAATAACCCTTGATAACCTAAACTTAAGATCATCTTAGAGAGATTTTTTAAAATGTCTGAAGCATCTGTTTCATCACGGATGAAAGTAGTAATATTCGAATGAAATTCAATGATTTTGGCAAGACCCTCCTCTCGTTGCTTCTGTAAAGAGATATTCCTTAACCAGACAAAACACTCTTGCGGATTTTCTTTGTTGATAGAAATCGAATACCATTGTTTGGTAGGCTCAAAATAAATTTCATGTTCTCGCCCATCACCATCAGAATATAATTTTTCAAAATCCGCCTTATTCCCCAATAAATCCTTCAAATTATGAATATGATGATTTTTTAAAAAATCATGAGTAAAACCAACACTGCTAATCACTTTTCCATCCTGATCCATCATAAATACAGGATCTTTTCTTTTTTCATGAAACTTCAATAACTTATCCCGATATCTGTGTCTATAATGACCCAGGCCTTTGGTAAAATTCTGCACCATAAATGGCACGACATAGGGCAAATAGGCATAAAAAAAAGAACCATGACCGGACAAATTTAAAATTGCTCCCACAAAAGTGGGTAGAATATAATTGTACCAAGAGAGATAAGTCTTTAAACTCATAAACTCTCGCTTTTGATAAAACAAAAATAATAAGATATTGTGTGACTGCATAGATATGCTCATAATTTTTATCTCTACTCTATTGAGCTTTTTTCAAGCATTTTTGTTACAGATTTAATATTGAGAGGCTTGGTGTAACTTGCATCGTTTGAACAAGTCATGACCTAAAAGTTAATCCCACACGCAAAAAGGAAACGTTATGCGAACAAAATTTGTTGTATTCTCGATACTCAGCCTTCTAACGGTGATTTTTTTGTATCCTGTATGGCATTCCATTCAATGGATATTGATTATTTTAATCCCCGCTCTATTCATTGGATACATTGACTTATTTCAAAAAAGCCACTCATTAAGACGCAACTTCCCTCTAATTGGTAGAGGACGATGGATAATGGAACGGCTACGCCCTTTTGTTCGACAGTATTTTATGGAATCTGAAACCGATGGTTCCCCTACCAATCGCATGTTTCGCTCCGTAGTTTACCAGCGTGCTAAAGGCGATTTAGACACCAATCCTTTAGGTACCAAAATGGACACCTATAGAATAGGCTATGAGTGGATGAGTCATTCCATGGCAGCTTTCCATATCAAAGATAAACATCCCAACCCCCGTGTGACCGTTGGTGGGCCTCAATGTAGCAAACCCTACTCAGCCAGCATTTTAAACATATCAGCGATGAGTTTCGGCGCACTAAGCAATCAGGCAATTCGTGCTCTCAACGCTGGCGCAAAAAAAGGCGGCTTTTATCATAATACAGGAGAAGGCGGATGCAGTCCTTACCATCTAGAAAATGGCGGTGATATCGTCTGGCAAATTGGCACTGGTTATTTTGGCTGTCGTGATTCGGAAGGTAATTTTTGCGATGCGACTTTCGCCAAGATGGCTCAAAATGATGCCATTAAAATGATAGAAATTAAACTTTCTCAGGGTGCAAAACCCGGCCACGGTGGCATCTTACCTGCGGTGAAAAATAGCGAAGAAATCGCAGCTATTCGCCACGTAGAACCATATACCACAGTCAATTCTCCACCTGGACACAGCGCTTTTTCAACCCCGATAGAAATGATGTACTTCATTCAAAAATTACGCACCCTATCTGGCGGAAAACCCATTGGATTCAAGTTTTGCATGGGAAGACCCGGGGAATTTGTTGCGCTTTGTAAAGCGATGCTAAGCACCGGTATTCAACCTGATTTTATTACTGTAGATGGTGGCGAAGGAGGTACGGGGGCTGCGCCATTGGAGTTTAGTAATTCTGTAGGAATGCCTTTAAAAGATGCCCTGGTAGCTGTTTGTGATAGCTTGACTGGCTTTGGGCTTAAGGCTCAAATAAAGATCATTGCTGCGGGGAAAATATACACCGCATTTCATCTAGTCAAACACCTGAGTATTGGTGCTGATATATGTAACAGTGCACGCGGCATGATGCTGGCTTTAGGTTGTGTTCAATCTTTGATTTGTAACACCAATCAATGTCCAACGGGCATTGCCACCCAAAAACAATCCCTGACTAAAGGATTGGTTGTATCAGACAAATCAGAAAGAGTCGCCAGATTTCATCAAGAAACGGTTAAAACTGTGATGGAAATTGTTTCAGCAGGAGGCTTATCTGAGCCTAATCAGCTCAATCGAACCCATATTTATCGTCGGATCAGCGAGTTCGCTATACAACGTTATGATGAGATTTATCCATACTGCGAGACTGGAAATCTACTAGAGCCTCCTTACCCTAAGCGGTTCCAACAACAAATGAGAGAAGCTACAGCTGAAAGCTTTATGCCAGTCTATTGTATTGGAAAACACGACAAAGGTTTACATGAGATTGAATGTGAAACTATTATCTAAAATTTCGACAGACTAGAAAAAAATATTGAACGCTCCTAAATGGTCAAACCCAATTGAACTGAAAAACAATTGAGTCACTTTAATTTCCCTACGGGAAAAAATAACTAGGGCATACATGGTCAAAGAAGAAATGGATGTCTTCGACATCTGGAATTCTATTTTTTTGAGCCTATCAATTTTTTAAGGCCGAGTTGTCCTCGGTGGTGAAATCGTTTTTTAAAGATCAATGAACCACAGAGGACACAGAGAACACCGAGGGTTTAGTAGTCTAT
>PCTP01000004.1:0-9221 GCA_002770795.1 Gammaproteobacteria bacterium CG22_combo_CG10-13_8_21_14_all_40_8
TAAAGCGTTTGAGAAACAAAATCAGCAAGTCTTAGATCTGGAAAAGCTAGAGGTTGTTAGTTATCAAAACGGTCTCAGCAAAGTCTATATTCACGATAGCTATACTCAAATTATTTTTAGAGTGCGAGATGATCAAGGATATCCTGTAGAGGATTATGATCTAATCTTTACCGCTGGAGATGAAGACAGCGCTAATTTATTACCCCATGGATTTTGTATTGATAGTCAAAGAAACACCATAAACCGTGAAGTTTTAACTTTTTATGTGAATTTCGACCTGTTGAAGGGGACCGAGAAATTACAACATCATGAACAATGGGTTAGAGAACAAATCCCTCCAACAACCAAGCTGGGATTCAAGATATTGCCTCGTCCAAATCATGGCTTTGTACGTTACTTACCCTGTTTGCATGAAGCATCAGAGGTTATTGTAGAACTTGCCATGAAGCCAAATGCAACGGTCATGGTGGATGTGGTGCTACAAAGAGTGGTAAGTGGTAATCTCTTTGAAACAATTGCGTTGCTAGATGGCAGAACACCTAAAGGTCATAAGGGGTCTTTTAAGTCAATCACACCCAGTCAAACAATTATTTTGGGGCCACCAGCTCATTTGGAATAGGATATGACTCAAGAAAGTGAAGGCAAGAAAGCATTCTATAAAGCGGAATATCGTGCGAAAAATAACTATCTCTGGTTAAGAACCAATGGCGTTTTGACGGTGGAAAGTTTGATTGAATTGATCACTGACAGTGTCAAATTAGGTATCGAAAATAATTGTAGCCGAGCATTGGTCGATCATCGATATCTGATGACTGAATTCGATCATCAAATATTAAAAGGGTTGCCGGCATATTTGGAGAAGAATGGCTTGCGCAGAAAAAGTCGAGTAGCAACAGTATTGCCCTTAGATGAAAAATCCGCAGAGTGCGTCTCTATTGTGATTAACGAAGCCATTGCCATGGGTAGAACGGAAAAAACCTTTACCGATCCCGAACAAGCGCTTATTTGGTTGCTACAAAGTGATGAGGACTGATAACGCCCATGAAGCAAAAACAATGAAGACTCAAATATTTACTTCCTGTTGAGTTGAGATATGATGTTAATCTAAATCCAACTTGAGTGTTAACCAATATTTATTGTCTGCTGATATTTTATCCTGAAACGATTAATTATTTTTGTGATAAAAAGGTAAGTGGATCGGTGAAATCATCTAATTTAATGGTAAAATGTCAATAAAATCAAATAGAAAAGTCTTACTTGGTGAGTATGTTTACGATTCGGATATTGGCGTCTTATACCTCAATAGTAAACGGGTTGAGCCTAGGTTAACCGTGACAGAAGCAAGTTTACTTGAGTTTTTATACACCCACCAGGATCAAATCATGTCCCGCGATGCCATATTAAAGCATGTTGCAGGCGATAGGGTGGTAAGCGCTGATATTATCACCCAATATATTAAAACCATTCGTAAAGCCTTAGACGATTCAGTCAGTAATCCTCGATATATTCGCACTTTCCCCAAGCAAGGCTACCAATTTATTGCTCAAGTTGGGGAAGTGGAGGAAAAAAATTTAGTTAAAAGGGTGGGGTTCGTCACTGTTTTCACCTTAATACTATTTAGTCTTCTTGTTTGGTTTTTCTGGTTGAAGCCAGAATATATCCCCTTGCCCCCGAGTTATCACGCTCTCCCTATCACGAGTCTTAAGGGACAAGAAATTGACGGCGATTCGACTATAGATAATCAGTATTTATTGTTCTCTCATAAAGCTCAAGGTGACAAAAATTGGAATTTAGTTATAAAAAGCAGATCTCAAGAGCGTTATATTCAATTAACGCATGATGAGTTCAATGAAAGAAGGGGTAAGTTTTCTCCTTCAGGTAAGAGGGTTATGTACCATCGTTACGATAGAGACAGTAATCAGATCAGAGTAGCTTCTTTGAATTGGCAAACAATGAAGCTTGAAGATGATCGCTTATTACTTGAGTTTCCAAAAGAATATTTATCCATATATATTGATTGGAAGGATGAGCATAATATATTTTATTCTAGTAAAGTGTCTGTGGATGAACCTTATAATATTTCAGAATATAATTTAGATACTTTGGTCAGGCAAGATATTACCTATCCGGAAAATGCTGGTCATGGTGATCTGGCTATTAGTTATTCACGAGAAGCTCAAAAATTAGCTGTTTTAAGGAATATAGGCTGGTCAAAGACACAAATTGTTATTTATGATTTGCGTACTAAAACCACAAAAATGTTAATTTCTGTTCCTCAGTTGCTTTATTCAATTGCTTGGAATTCTCTTGGAACTCAATTGATTTATAGAAGTGCTAGAACTGAGCTAGGTTATGTAGATATTGAGTCAGGGGAGACAAAAGCCCTGTATAAAAGTAACCAACCAATTTATGCGCCATTCAAATTAGGTGATAGTGTGGGTTTTATGCTAGGAGGTTTAGTGACAACGGATATTGTAAAATATCGTTTAAAAAAAGACGCAACGGCAACGCCATATTTGAGTTCATCGTTTCATGATTATCTTCCTACTTATGCAAAGAAATCGGGTGTTTTGGTTTTTGTTTCAACAAGGACAGGCAGCTTGCAAATTTGGTTGCGTGATAAAAATGGAATGTTAAGGCAAATTTCTCATTTTAAACAGTCCCCAAGTCTGTTTGATTTGGCTGTAGATGATGAAGCACATTATGTGGCCTATACTATTAATGCTGAGTTGTATTTGATGGATGTAGGTACAGGAAATATTTTATTAACTATTGGTGGGGAAAACCAAGAGCATAATAATCCTGTATTCACTCCTGATGGCCGGAATTTGATTTATACCGTCAAGTATAAAGACGAATGGTATTTGGAGAAGCGTTCACTCGCACAATTAGAAATCCCCCAATTGTTGACTGAAGGATATTTGGTCAAGTCGTCAACAGAGGATAATAGTTTGTATTTCATCAAACACAATAGGCCTCAACTATTTAAGTTAACGCCTTTGGGTGAGGTGATAGAAACGCCATTTTCATTAGGAAATATTCAATTTGCTGATCAATTCCAAATAATTGGGAAATATATTTACTACACTATATTTTCACAGGGATCCAACCAGTTGCAACGGATTAATATGCAAACTCAAGAGAAGATCAATCTATTCAAAATGACCTCAAATCGTTTTACCATTAATTTAGAGGACGATAGTCTATATTCGATTATTAGTGGTACAAGTGATACAAATTTAGAAGTGCTCCAGTTAAATTGAATGGCTAAGATGCAGTCAAAAGATAACCGTTACAAGTTCTCCAAGATATATATCATTAGTTTAGAAAATATCCTTAAAAAGCAAGTCTGCAAAAATGAATGTAATTTATTGTTTCTGAATAACATTCATATGTCTTTATATTAGTTCATTTTTATTCATTGGTATTTTGTAGGGTTTGTTCAGCATACTAGACCCATAAAAAACAGCACCTGTTGTTTTATTTATAAAAAACTGATTTAGGAGAGGTAGAAATGAATAAATTAAACTTACTGATAGTTTTTTTAGGTTTACCAACTTATGCAGCACTCGCTGGAGAGTTAAATCTGACAAAAGTAAGCAATCCTGTTAATAATAATCAAGAGTTCGCTAAAAAAACTACTGGAGAAAAGTTATTAGGGGGATGCGAACCATTTCCAGAATGCCTGCTTTGGCCACAAGTGATGGAACAAAATGCAAGTAGTCAATCCAACCAAAATAAGTCAAAAGACAAAGCAAAATCAAGCACAAAATTAACAAACAGCTAATGATAAGTACAGTTTTGCAAAGACTTGTGGGGCTGTTTTTTTATCAAAGGGACTTATTGACAAATTTGGAGGTGCAATATGAAGATTGTTGTTGTCAATTTAACTGAAATTCCAGTCACTGAGTTAGAAAAAGTGATGGTGGGTATTAACAGGGAAGTGAGAGAGGAGTTTGAAAAATGTTGGGACTTGGAAGCTAACGTGGTGCTTGTGAGTGAACAGGAATTAGAAAAAGGGAGGCACGGGCTATTGGATGTAGATGCTTATTTGTATCTATGGGGTGATGAACCCAATCTAGCAGCCGTTCATAGTTATCATAATATGAACCATAAGGGGGCTGATTATGGATATGTGTTTACTAAATTATCCTCCATGATGGCTGAAGCCTGGATGGTCAGTTTGTCCTTGGAAGCTGTACGATTGGTGGTAAATTTCTATACCGGTTATTCCAATACCGAAAACCATGAGATTAAAATAGCTAAACCCAATAATCGTACCTACCATTGGATGGCTTCTTAAGGATGTAATAAAAGTCATAAAACAGTTTTGTCAGAAAATGTCAGAAGGGGCATTTTTTCATCTTTAGATCTAGTCGCTCATCTTTGGTTTTGAGAAAGATCGGCGATTAGTTTTGTCGCATATTCTTCAACGGATATCAAAATTTGCCTGTCATGGTCAGATAGTTCCTGATTGAGTAACAAGGCTATTTTATCTTTTAATTGAGGGTAGTTGATACTGGCATCTGAGGCTTCATTAATAAGCTGTTGGTAGCAATAACTATCCCACTGCAACTTTTCTTCTGGCTTCAGAGACCAAGGTGCATTTCTGGCTCTAAATCGAAACAGTAAATCATCTAAGCGGTTGTCTTTGAAATTAAATTTGGTTTGAGATAAGGTTTCCCAATCTAATTGTCGCACTTTTTGAACTTGCTTGCTGTCACTAGGAGAGAAAAAGCCCGAATAGAGCGCATAGTCTGGATTTAAAATGGGTTTATAATTTCTTTCAGCAAAGACTTGTTTTAATTTGCTATTCAATTCATCCATAAATGTGAATATTTTTTTAGCACGACTTTGGCAGAGCGATAAATCAATCGCTAATCTTTGCAGCGATTGATTGTCTAAAACGCCTAAAGGTGCAACAGCTGGGCATTTGTTGATGTGAATTTCTTTAATAGATAAACGTTGAACTCCTTCAGTCAGATCCGCTTGTTTAGTAAACAACCGATATTTAATCTCTTCCACGGTCAAAGATTCTAAGGCATCAAAATCATGTAATAGGTTGAGGCAGATGATGCTGTTGTTATTGGCCGGATTTTGCAAGAGGGGCATCATTACGCCTGTAAAATGGTGTTCTGAACCCAACATGCCAGAACTATGCACAAATAAAGGATGTTGCTGGAGATGTAACAGCGCGGCTACTTGGCGTTTGTTACGCATCTTGAATAAGTAATCATAGAGTTTAGGTTGCTTTTGTTTCACCAATTTTGCCATTGCAATGGTGGCGTAAACATCAGAGAGAGCGTCATGGGCTGCATCATGCAGAATATTATTGGCCTTAGTCAGTAACTCTAGGCGAAAACTGGGGTTTCCTTCATCATTTAACGGCCATTGGATGCCCTCAGGTCGGAGAGCATAAGTCATTCTTAGCATATCTAAGATATCCCACCGAGAATTGGCATTTTGAAATTCTCTGCCATAAATATCAAAAAAATTACGATAAAACCCATAGCGAATCACTTCATCATCGAAACGAATATTATTATATCCAACACTACAGGTGTTTGGCTGGGCGAGTTCTTGATGAATTTTGGCAAAAAAATCACTTTCACAAACACCATGGTTTAACGCATGTTGTGGAGTAATACCTGTAATCAAGCAGGCTTCAGGATGGGGCAATACATCATTAGCTGGTTGGCAAAAAATATTGAGAGGTTCGCCAATGAGATTAAATTGGTGATCAGTGCGTATCCCTGCGAATTGGCAGGGACGATCTTTCTCGGGTAAAGTGCCATAGGTTTCAAAATCAAACCAATAAAAAGTATCCATGTTCATAGCTTCCTTGATTAAATTAAATTAGAAGAGATTATGGCGTGCATTCAGTCATTTCGCAACCCAGTGGGTTGTGCTGGTATTGAGGTGGATAATATTTGTCATCATGAGTTGTAATAATAAATAGCTTAAAGCGTCATAGGAATGCTAAGCAGAACGATATCAAATCTATCAGCTATAATAAAGTTAAAGTTATTTCCCAATATTTTTGGAAATAAAATCAGGATTTATTATGATGAAATTTGAAATTAACTCATGTGGATGATCGTTTGAAACAACGTTGTTCTGGAATAATGCCAAATGATAAAAAGTTACTTTTGATTAAAACATCAGATAATTTTATTTTTATTGAAAATAAATGTGGTCATTTGGGTATTCTGTTAACAGATGCCAAAATTGAATCGGATGTTATCACCTGTATGGGTCATTGCGTTGCGTTTTGTTTAAAAAATGACGAAGTGAAAAATTGTCTTTAGGATCATTGCGATCCCATAAAAATTTATCAAACACATATTATTCACCAAAATAGCTACATTGAGGTAGAAAAATGACACAATTTACTTTACATAGTATTGAATCTGCACCAGAAGAGAGTAAGGCATTATTGGCAGACTCTTTGAAAACCATTGGGATGATACCGAACTTACATGCCGTGATGGCAGAAGCTCCCGGTCTTTTAGATGGCTATAAATATATGACCTCATTGGTGCAGAAATCTTCTTTTAATGCAGAAGAAGTGACAGTCCTTTGGCAAACCATTAATGTAGAACATGGTTGTCATTACTGTGTACCAGCACATACAGCCATTGCCCATATGATGAAAGTAGATACTCAGCTTATAGATGCTTTGAGAAATGCTGAGCCGCTTAAAAATCCTAAACTACAAGCTTTGCATGAAATGATTTTAGCGATTGTTCGCCAACGAGGTCAGGTGAAACAAGAGCAAGTTGATAGTTTTTTTAGTGCAGGTTATCAAAAACAACAATTATTAGAAATTGTACTGGGTGTGTCTCATAAAATCATGAGTAATTATGTCAATCACATGGCTGAAACACCATTGGATGAAGCTTTTTTACCTTTTGCCTGGGAGAAACCTGCACAGTAAAAATATTGTTGGATAATTCAGAATGTTTGGAAGGATATTGCGATGACTAAATTCATATTACATAATGTAGATACTGCACCAGAAGGTAGTAAGCTGTTATTAGAAGACTCAATTAAGCATTTTGGTATGATCCCCAACTTACATGCAGTCATGGCTGAATCACCTCAGCTTCTGGATGCTTATCAATTCATGACAGATAAGGTACTTAAATCATCTTTTAATGCAGAAGAGGTGACGGTGTTATGGTTAACGATAGATGTAGAGCATGGTTGTCATTATTGTGTGCCTGCCCACACTGCTATTGCTTATCAAATGCAGGTGAAAAGTGAGTTGATTCAATCTTTACTCAAAGGGAAAATCTTAAAAAATCCAAAATTGGAAGTACTCCGTCAACTGACATTATCTGTGATAAGAGAGCGAGGAAAAGTGGGTAAAAAAACAAATAGATGATTTTTTTGCGGCAGGTTATGATAGGCGACAACTTTTAGAGGTGGTATTAGGCGTTGCCCATAAGGTGATGAGTAATTATGTGAATTATATTGCTCAACCCCCTCTGGATAGCATTTTTAAACCCTTTGTTGAAGATGAAAATCTGCACTAATATAGCTAGCAAGTGAGAAACTTGCACAAGGAGTCAAGGTTTTAATCAATGACAGCTTCGATGAGTTTTATCAATGGTATCGTTTCTAGTTTTACCCTCATTGGTTTAGCAGAAATGGGTGATAAAAGCCAACTTGTTTGTATGTCTTTGGCATTACGTTATCGAGCTTGGCCTGTTTTTACTGGCGCCATAATTTCATTTTCTCTTTTAAATCTTATGGCAATTGTATTAGGTGTCATTGTTCTGAAATGGATGCCTCATCTCTGGTTGGAATTCATTGTGGGTTTTTTGTTTTTAGGATTTGGTCTACAAAGTTTTTGGCAAAAAACCGAAGAAAATGCCGGACAAGTCGTGATTGAAAAAAGTCACCGAGGTATATTTTTAAGCACAGTATTGCTTATCATGTTGGCAGAAGTTGGTGATAAAACACAAATAGCGGTGGCTGCACTGGCAACCACAATGAATGGTTTTAGTGTCTGGATTGGTGCGACAGCCGCGTTGATATTAACATCTGCATTGGGTGTTTGGTTCGGTAAAAAATTATTAACCAAAATACCCATTTGTACCATTCATAAGTTGAGTGGTGTGCTTTTTTCATTAATGGGTATTTCGATTTTAATGATGGCTTGGAGGGCGTAGGAGCAAGCCTCTTGGAATTATACGAGCCTTAATTTGTGCATACTCTCTATTACAATGGTTTTTCCTGCAATAATTCAAATACCAGATATCCTACTGGAGGCTGTAAACTTTATTTTTTAAATGAAAAGCTAATAGCTTAGATTTTTCGGATAGAGGATACAGGGTTTAATCCTAGATATTGGGTTGGTGAGTGTGTTTGAACTGACTTCATCTGAAGCCATTTATAATCGGTCAAAGACACTTATGAGAAATGTAAAATGCTAATTGGTTTTTTGTTATTAGTTACACCAGCTGTTGTGTATTTAGTTTCATTCAAAGCTTCTGCTCGACTGATATCTAGGCTGATGTATTTATACCGAATATTGGCCGGATTAATTGTTTTTCTAGGGAGTGCGGTTTCGCTTTATTTGGCATCCTGCAATGGAGACCAAGGTAGTATTGCTGCATATTTTTTTCAACTAGCTGTCATCATCTCCTACTTATTTCTTATTATCTGTGTGATCCTTGCAAATTGGTATCTTATTAAACGAAAGTGCTAGAGAGAATAACTTTAATACAAATTGGATTATTCAGTTCTGTTTTCGCCATTAGAATAACATTTAAGCTTAAACCTAATGGGTATTTAGGTTGTCTTATAGCCAGATAATTTGCTCGTTAAGCAAAATAGCTGTAATCTGAGTAAAGGCAAAAATCCAAATATAGTCAAGGTTAAACAACCGGGGAATCATGAATAATCAAAACAAGTCTTTTATAGAGACTTTCTTAAAGCTTGAGTCAGCTGGTGGTATTTTATTAATTTTTGCGGCGCTTTTAGCATTGATCTATGCAAACACACCATTGCAAGGTTTTTACCAACTTTTTCTTTCTACACCTGTCGAGGTCAGGGTGGGCAATTTAGAAATTGCTAAACCTTTATTGCTTTGGATTAATGATGGCGCAGATTCAACTAACAAGTGCGACATTCTTTAAGCAGTTATTCGATATAATGATTTATCCATCATCTGAGCTGCTGTTTTAAATCCCAATGTTTTACGTGGTCGGTTA
>PCTP01000092.1:0-3809 GCA_002770795.1 Gammaproteobacteria bacterium CG22_combo_CG10-13_8_21_14_all_40_8
AGCTTGGAACGAAGTTCTATTTCGCTCATCCATATAGTTCTTGGGAGCGAGGACTCAATGAAAATACGAACGGATTATTGCGTCAGTACTTTCCAAAAGGCACCGATTTCCATACACTCAGTCAATCGGATGTGGACATAGCGGTTGAACGTATCAATAACCGACCACGTAAAACATTGGGATTTAAAACAGCAACTCAGATGATGGATAAATCATTATATCGGATAACTGCTTAAAGAATGTCGCACTTGTTAGTTGAATCTGCGCTAAATAATACGACCGCCAATTTGGTAAAAACTATGACGACAGTTTGGTAACTTACAGTTGCATTGGTGGGACATAACCATTCATCCTAAAACGGTACTTTTGTAATTTCTAGTTCCCTTAGACATCATAATGTCACTGATGATTAAATTGGGCACTTGTAGGGTTGAGGTTGATAAGCATTATTGTGATAGCCTCTATCTGATCATAAAAAAAACAAATTATAGCGATTTTCATATAAAATAACTAAACTCAATCTTAAACATTACACTTTCAAGGAATTTCCCTCAATGAAACAGATATATTTATTGGTTATTTGTGTTTTTTCATCGCTTTCTTATGCAGACACCTTCCCAAAGGCAGAATATGATCATCAATTCCACTGGATACTCTCTTTTGGATTACAAAATGGAGGCGATCCGCTACAAGAAGTGGTCAGAGTAAATGATGGTGTTGTTATTGAGAAATTAAGAGCAGGTGGATTTAGTGCGATGCATGTGGGTGGAATTCTCCCATTGGGACAATCTTCAGATTTTTCATTGCAGTTTACTGGAGGATATCTTTATGATGAAATTAGTAGCAATATCAATGAAGATAAAGCTTGGTTTCGACGCTCAACAGCTGAATTAATCCCCTTTTATAATTTCGGCAGGCAACGAGTCGGCCTAGGTTTAGCGGCTCATTTTTCTCCCACATTTGTCGAAAAAACAGTTGAGGGTGATTTTAGTGCAGAGTTTGATGACGCATTAGGAGCAGTGTTGCAATATGATGTAATGTATAGTCAGTCGTTGTCTTTTGGGTTTAGAGCTGAATATATTGAATATAAAATTTCTAATGAAGTGATCCAAGCACCTAGTATTGGTATTCAGGCAAACTTCTTGTTTTAAGTTCACTAAAAAATGTCATGGAACTCGCTCTCCTGATAAAGAGTTCTAGCAAGTTCCATGATAGTTAATCGTTACGCCATTCCCATCACAGCCTTAACCTCCAAATAGTCTTTAAATCCATGCTCTCCCCATTCTCTGCCATTACCTGAATGTTTATACCCTCCGAAGGGTGTGTTGAGATCACCAGATTGTCCATTAATGTAGATACAGCCAGCGCGTATTTTAGAAGCCATGGCTTGTAGTCTTTTAGGATCATTGCCTTGTATGTAGCCTGCTAACCCATAGGGGCTATCATTGGCGATATGGATCGCCTCTTCATCTGTTTTATAGGGAATGATAGTCAGCACTGGGCCAAAAATTTCTTCCTTGGCTATGGTCATTTGATTATTAGATCGACTGAATATGGTGGGTTTCACAAAATAGCCTTTATCCATACCTTGAGGTTTTCCGACGCCACCACAGACCAGAAAAGCCCCTTCATCAATGCCAGCTTGGATCAGCGCCTGCACTTTATTAAATTGAACCTCACTCACCAAGGGTCCCATTGTCGTGGTTTCTTGCTGAGGATCACCTATCACCACCTGCTCTGCAACAAGCTTTGCAATGGCTTCGACTTGTTCTATTTGCGACTCATGTACAAGCATACGGGTTGGCGCGTTACAGGATTGTCCTGTATTTGAAAAAATTGAACGCACACCTCTTTTGACGGCTGTTTCAAGATCAACATCATCTAACAGAATATTCGCAGACTTGCCGCCCAGCTCTTGGCTTACTCGTTTAATTGATGGCGCAGCGTTCTGTGCGACAGCGGCACCAGCTCGCGTGGAACCTGTAAAAGAAACCATATCGACCAATGGATGTGATGACATTGCACCCCCCACTGTCGGGCCATCGCCATTGACTAAATTAAACACACCCGCAGGCACGCCGGCTTTATCTAAAATTTCCGCAAAAATAATGCCTGATAACGGCGCGATTTCTGAAGGTTTTAAAACGACAGTACATCCTGTTGCCAAGGCTGGGGCTACTTTGCAAGCGATCTGATTTAATGGCCAATTCCAAGGCGTAATTAATGCACAAACGCCAATGGGCTCTTGGAGAATTGTCGTTTTACCTTGTACTTCTGCAAAAGGATAAGTTTTCAAAAGATCTCTGGCCATTTTAAAATGGCCCAAACCAACGGGCACTTGGGCATTAGCGGATAGGCTCTTTGGTGCCCCCATTTCTGTAGAGACAGCCTCGACTAAATCCGAAAATCGTACTTTATATTCCGCGATAATTTTATCAAACAACTCAATTCGTTGCTCAATGCTATATTGGCTATAAGTGACAAAAGCCTCTCTGGCAGATTGAACAGCAGCATCTACGTCTAATGCAGAGCCTAATGAAATTGTCGCACAAACCTGCTCGGTGGCTGGATTGATCACATCAAAATCAAGAGGTTGAATAGGGTTAACCCATTGACCATGAATATAAAACTGTTGGTTATGTTCCATGAACATATCTCCTTCGTTTGAATCGATTGGTTTAGAATGATGATTTTAAGATTATCAGTATAACGCAAAATTACGTTATAATCTTGGTTTGCACCCGCTCTCCGAGGCTTTCAACGATGATTTTTGGAAATGACAGAAACCAACTACGCCAAGCTTATATTAATGCTTGGGTAAAAGCCCAACAGCAATTACCTATGACTGCATTAGAGCAGCAGATTAGCGATGTTATTGCGATCCATCCTGAATATCACTCGATGCTAACGCCCAAAAATGATTCTTTGTTAGAGAAAGAGTATTTGCCAGAAATGGGAGAGTCCAACCCCTTTTTGCATATGGGATTGCATTTAGGTGTTCGTGACCAGTTGGCAACCAATAGGCCAGTAGGTATTACTGCACTTTTCCAAAAGATCATCACCAAGATGTCCGATCCTCATCAAGCAGAACATATCTTCATGGAAACACTTGCCGAGTCCATTTGGTTGGCTCAACGCAATAATCAAGCACCGGATGAAGCCAAATACCTCAATATGTTAAAACGAAAATTAAAGGCACTTTAATTGCGCTTTATTTTAATGTTGTATATCCAACCACTCTAAAGCTTCTTGAGCACTTTCAAAATACTTAACTTCTCCACGGACAAACCAAGCAGTGGCTTTAGTGCTATATTCTGGCCATTTATTGTTTCCATAAAAAGTTATCTGACTCAACTCACGGCCATGTTTTAACCCTGGCATCAAATCATCCCAATAAGCGACCTGTTGCTTTTATCGATAAAAAAATGATTGTTTATAGGTTTAATTTCTATAGATATACGATGGTGTTTCATCTTTTTGCCTCATTTGGGCAACTTGAATTATGATTAACTGCTACCAATAACATAAAACAATGGCGATGGTATTGACTAGTATCCAGCACTGAAGATTCTTTAAGAACTACACTAGAAATAAATAGGAATGCTTTCAGTATTTAATTTTTCATCGATCATCAGGACATGATTTTCTTCCACATTCTTCCAGCTAGTACTCTGAGTTAAAGGCTCTGATGCCACCACAATAGAGGATTGCTCTTGAGTCTCTTCCAAAATTATCTGACCTTTTTTACAATAATAGCGATGATTTTTAAGCAAGTGGAGAGAATTTGGCGTCAAAGCCTGAGAGGCGTA
>PCTP01000092.1:3822-5046 GCA_002770795.1 Gammaproteobacteria bacterium CG22_combo_CG10-13_8_21_14_all_40_8
GCTGATTTGCCGTCCGTTACTACTAAATTAAGCTGACAGGCTGCAGATAAACCAAGTTGATGACAAAGTTCTTCCGCTGTTTTTATTGTGCATTTCAAGGCTTTGAGCAAATACTGAACCATGGGGATTTTGACTTCTGGGGTTTTGTTTTCTTGCGCGAGCAATTGAGATAAATGATCTACAAAAAGTGCAAACAGTGTTTCACTGTCTGTGGAACCATTAATCCAATTATAACTTTTATCCGTCAACAATCCTCGCATTTTTCTTTTAAGTTGTTGAAAGCCGTCAATGTTGCCATTATGCATAAAACTATAACGCTCCCAAACAAAGGGGTGACAATTCCCTTGGCTGACTGGTAAACCTGGTGACGCTGCTCTTACATGCGCCAATACACATCGACTTTTAATCGCTTTGGAGAGAGAAATAAGATTTTGATCATTCCATGCGGGCGAAATGGACTTAAATACGGCAGGTTTTTTCCTATCCAATGGATACCAGGCCACCCCGAACCCATCACCATTTAAAGGCTCAGAGCGCTCTTTACTATGGTAACTTTGTACAATAATCGAATGATCAGGTTCCGTTACTAAAGAACTCATCCTGATTTTTGGTCCCATATAGAGTACAAATCTACACATTGTTAACCTAAAAAGTTATGCGCTTGTTAATTACAAGCATAACTCTTTAGGTGAAAAAATCAAAAACTACTTATATTTGAGGTAGTACAGGTATATTTTTAAGGATTATTCATCTTCCTCCATGATAGCCATAATTTTTTGATGTTTAGCTATTTTTTTATCCAAAGATTGTTTTTGCTCATCGGTGAGTACATTTCTGACTTCATGACCTATGGCTGCTTTTTGAATAATCATTTGCTTCAGGGTTGAAGCCTGTTGTTCAGCAATTTTAGCCACTGCATCTTGATCATAATGACCGACCAACTGTAGTAGTTGCATATGGCCTTGTTGCATTTGCCCCTTCAATATTTTAAGTTGGGCTTTATGGGACTGCATGATTTCTTTCACTTGGCTTTTTTGTGCTTCAGTTAAATCCAATTCATGCAGCATTTTTCGTATAGGATCATGCTGTTCCATTCCATGATGTTGCATCCCACCTTTAGGTCCGCCATTCATATCACCACCATCATGATTTTTGGCAAAGCTCAAAGGTGCGATCAGGGTTAAGACCACAAAACAGGTGATTTTCGTAAAATAATGTTTTTGC
>PCTP01000092.1:5076-9268 GCA_002770795.1 Gammaproteobacteria bacterium CG22_combo_CG10-13_8_21_14_all_40_8
CTCATTGAACTGTACTCATTGATCAGTATTAATTGACCATTAGAGTTTAACTAATCTAATACAAAAAACTGTCAGCACAATGTAAATGATTGGTAAAGAACACACTCGATTCCATGACATTTCTTTACAGAAAACCCTAGGAGACTGTGCTAAGCTCATGATCAATGCACACAAAATCTGAGTATTATAATGAACTCCCTTCTACTCATTGATGATGACGTTGAACTCTGTCATCTTTTAAGAGAGTATTTACAAGCTGAAGATTACCAAATTACCTTGGCCCATACAGCAACTGAGGGCATTGAGCTTTGTTGCAGCCGTCCCTTTGATTTGTTAATTTTAGATGTCATGCTCCCCGATCTAAGTGGTCTTGATTTACTCCCTAAAATTAGACAAATCAAAACCACGCCTATTTTAATGCTCACAGCCCGCGGTGATGAAATAGATCGTATTATTGGTTTAGAGCTTGGCGCGGATGATTATTTATCCAAACCCTGTAATCCTCGCGAGTTATTAGCTCGCATTAAATCTATTTTAAGACGTTCACGCATTACCGCGAGAAGCTCCCAAAAAAACCTTATGATGGGAGAGTTGAAAGTACAAACCGCAACTCGTTCCGTTTACTGTTATTCTGAAGAACGCAAACTCACGGGCACCGAATATAATCTATTGGTTGAACTCATGAACAGCCCTAATGAGTTAATTAAAAGAGAGACCTTATCACAAAATATTTTGGGCAGGCGTCTCAGTGCTTTTGACCGAAGCATTGATATGCATGTCAGTAATTTACGTAAAAAACTCTCTTTAGGCGAAACAGGGCTACCCAATATTAAAACTATCCGAGGAGCAGGTTACATACTGTGCATGACGGAGACGCCTTCTCTATGATTAATTTGTTTTGGCGTATTTTTTTGAGCTTCTGGCTGAGCCTGATTTTACTCAGCACCTTAGGCACTCAACTTCTGTCAACTTTGCATCAAACTATGAGCCCAACACAACTCATTCCACCACAACAAGAGTTTGTCGATAGGGTGATGATGCGCTTGAATAGCTTTCCTTTAGATGAATTAGAGAGAAAAATAATACATCACCGTCATCCACCATTGAAAAAAATCTGGCATATTAAGGCGGCTGATCAAAATGATAGCTTATCCAAGCAACCCAATGCCATACAACACTTATTGAATCAAGATCCACAAAAGGTCGGTATGATGAGGGATGCGCAGGGGTTATGGTTTGGCCCATTCCCCCTCTCTCAATCTTCAGGTTTAATCATTTTACAAACAGAAAGATCTCCACAACTTGATCCTCGTTTTTTACCCCAATACCCATTTTTCAAGCTACTCTTTCTCACTTTATCGAGTATTTTAGCCGCGTTACTGGTCAGTTACTTCTTGGCTCGCCCTATAAAGCAAATACAACAGAAAGTCGCCCTAATTTCACAAGACCTCACCACGAGAATGGACAAGACGCTCACCCAAAGAACCGATGAAATAGGCTCTTTGGCAATACAAATTAATCAAATGGCTGAGCATCTTCAAAAGCTCGTTCACAACCAACAGCAAATCCTATGGGATGTTTCCCATGAATTACGCTCACCCCTATCACGAATGCAAACGGCTCTCGCTATCGCCGAACAAAACCATGTGATAGATCCTACTCATGAACGCTTACAAAAGGAAGTTACTCAGCTAGATACCATGATCCAGCAATTACTGCTGCTTGGTCGTTTAAATGCAGGACTACAAAAACTCAACCAAGAACCGCTTCATTTGCAAGACTTGGTACAGCAGTTGATAGAGGACATGGAATATGAATATCAAAAGCCTTTGCTTTTTCAAATGGACATCGAACATGATTTGGAACTACCTGCGGATCCCCTTCTACTAGCCGTTGCCCTCAGTAATTTATTAAAAAATGCTTGGCAACATACCCCAATAGAGACTTCAGTATGGATTTCAGCGAAAACCTCAGCTTCTCAAGTTGAAATACAAGTAACCGATCAGGGGACTGGGGTTTCCTCTGCCTTATTGAATGAGCTTTTCATCCCTTTCAAACGAAGTACTCAAAGTTCAACAGGATTAGGGCTAGGATTAGCGATCAGCAAGAATATTATCGAATTACACCAAGGAAGTATCCATGCTGAAAACGTCAAAACAGGTGGATTTGAAGTGACAATACATCTCCCCTATAATGCCCAGCAAACTGTCTAAAAAACGTACTAAAATGAGTGTTTCTCTGAAAACTCGTCAATTTTAGGTAAAAAATCGCAAATAAGTACTTTGTTTATTGCCTTCTTCTGGGGTTTCTGGTATAAAGTGCCGCCTTACAGACGGTTAAGTCTAATGACAGTGTTATAGGGTGTCAGAAGTAAAAATTTATCGGAGGCTAAAATGTCCAGAGTTTGCCAAGTCACAGGAAAAGGCCCAGTCACGGGTAACAACGTATCTCATGCAAAAAATCGTACACGTCGTCGTTTTTTGCCAAACCTTCAAACCCATAGATTTTGGTTAGAAGCTGAAAAGCGTTTTGTTAAGTTAAGAGTATCTGCAAAAGGTATGAGAATCATCGATAAGAAAGGTATTGATGTTGTATTAGCTGATTTACGCAAAAATGGCGTGAAGGTTTAAGGAGAATCAATATGAGAGATAAAATTAGATTAAACTCATCTGCAGGTACTGGTCATTTTTACACGACCACTAAGAATAAGAAAACCATGCCAGGAAAAATGGAGATCAAAAAATATGATCCCACTATCCGTCAGCATGTTATGTATAAAGAAGGCAAAATTAAATAGTTCTACCCTTTAATTAGCCTCCTCTAATTATAAAAAAACCCGGTTTACCGGGTTTTTTTATGCCTTCATTTTATGAAATAAGTCTTTTTAGTGCTTCACTTCTGTTTGTTGCGAATTTATCCCAAAGATAAGTGCATAGAGGATGCCCAATATTGCCATTGTCCAAACAATCACCGCGCCCGAGGGTAAGTCCAATAAGGCTGATGCAGCCAGACCAATCGCATAGCCTAATGCACCAATGAGATAGGCAAATAATAATCGCTTATGACCTAAGCTCATTCTGGTGGTTAGCGCTGGTATGATCAAGCTTGCAAAAACCAAATAAACCCCCACCAACTGCACTGAAGCCGTCACCGTAATCGCAAAAAGTACATAAAAACCTAAACGATGAAGTTTGGGGACATCAAAATAAAACCAGACCGCTAAAACCGCTGCACTCACAATAGCCAAGGGCCATAGTTGTGCATATGAAACCCAGAGAATTTGTCCCACCAATAACTCTTTAAGGTGTTCTCCTCCATGAGGGTTATTGGCTAACATAATTAATCCCATGGTGGCTGCAAGCACAAATGAAATGCCAATAAGAGGTTCTTGAATTTTCTCGAATCGTCTTTCGGTCCAATGCAATAAGATTGCCCCTAAGAGGGCCGCAGTAACCGCGGAGATTTGAACTTGCCAACCTTCCGCCTCCCATCCGAAGTTATCTGCTGCAATCACGCCTAAACCCGCAATTTGTGCAATGGCGAGATCGATAAAGATAATGCCACGTTGTAACACCGTACGACCCAAAGGAACATGGGTAGATAGCACCAATAACCCAGCTAAAAATGCAGGGCCTAAAATGCTCAGATCTAAAGCCTCCCAATTCATGGTGTTACCGTCTTGAGTAGTCGATTGAAAGTATCGTCATATAAACTGAACAAATCTTTGGCTTCATCAGTTCCCCCAATAGTAAAAGGTAATTTAACCAGCGGAATTCCCGTTTGCTCTGAAAGCCATTGTGCAGGCCTACCATCTTGGTAGGCTGCGTAAATAATCACCTTGGCAGGGTGAGTTTTCATTTTATTGAGTATCTCTGCCAAATGTCCACTCGTTGGAGGAACTCCTGGTTTATCTTCCAAAGAGTCAACTCGCTCAAGTTTTAAATAATCTTCCAAATAAATCCAACTCGCATGATACACAACAATGGGCAGGTTTTTTAAGGGTTGAGTCAGCTTTTTCCACCCATCTAAAGCCTGTTTCCAGCGTTGTTCAAAGTCATCAAGATTATTTTGATACAACTGACCATTCTCAGGATCTAAAGCGGTCATGCGGACAGTTAACGCTTTAGCCACAGGTAAAATATTTTTAGGGTTGGTTTGAATATGGGGATTGCCTGCGGCATGAACATCACCT
>PCTP01000176.1:0-1676 GCA_002770795.1 Gammaproteobacteria bacterium CG22_combo_CG10-13_8_21_14_all_40_8
TTGTGAATAATCTGGAATACGGCGTGGCATACCCGCTAACCCAGAGAAGTGCATGGGGAAGAAAGTCATGTTCACAAAAATCATGGATAACCAAAAATGTGTTTTACCTAAACCTTCTGAGTACATATGACCTGTCCACTTAGGGAGCCAGTAATAAGCACCCGCAAAGCCTCCAAAAACAGCACCAGGGAATAATACATAATGGAAGTGAGCCACAATGAAATAGGTATCATGGTATTGACTGTCCAATGGAGCCATAGCCATCATCACACCAGACAAACCGCCTACAGTAAATAAAATCACAAAAGCGATTGCAAACAACATAGGGGTTTCAAAAGTCATAGAGCCCTGCCACATAGTAGCGACCCAGTTGAATATCTTCACACCAGTAGGAACTGCAATAATCATAGTGGCATACATAAAGAAAAGTTCAGAGAAAAGAGGCATACCTGTTGTAAACATATGATGCATCCAAACAAGGAAAGATAAACCCGCAATAGAACCAGTTGCATACACCATAGATGAATAGCCAAACAATTTCTTTCTAGCAAAAGTTGGGATAACAGCTGAAGCCAATCCAAAAGAAGGTAAGATCATAATGTAGACTTCGGGGTGTCCGAAGAACCAGAAAATATGCTGGAACATCACGGGATCGCCACCTCCTGACGCTTCAAAGAAGCTGGTACCAAAATTTCTATCCGTTAGCATCATAGTAACCACAGAAGCTAAAACTGGCATCACGGCAATCAGTAAAAATGCCGTAATAAACCAAGTCCATACGAACAATGGCATTTTCATATAAGTCATGCCAGGCGCACGTAAGTTCATGATGGTAACAACCACATTAATCGCACCCATAATGGATGAAATACCCATAATATGAACCGAGAAAATAAAGAAGTCAGTACTTTTAGGTGCGAAGGTTGTTGATAATGGCGCATAGAAAGTCCAACCAAAGGCTGGGCCGCCGCCATCCATAAATGGTGTCATCATCATAATGCTGAAAGCGACTGGCAGTAACCAAAATGACCAATTATTCATTCTAGGAAGCGCCATATCGGGAGCGCCAATCATCATTGGGATCATCCAGTTAGCAAAACCCACCATGCCTGGCATCACCGCACCAAACACCATTATTAGACCATGCATCGTTGTTATTTGGTTAAAATGAATAGGGTCTAAAAATTGTAGTCCTGGTTGGAATAACTCCAAACGAATAATCATCGCAAAGGCACCACCAATGAATAACATCAGTAATGAAAATAACAGGTACATGGTACCAATGTCTTTGTGATTAGTTGTGAACAACCAGCGTGTGATACCAGTTGGTTTATGATCATGATGATCGTGGTCTGCTGTCATTTCTACTGTACTCATGACCATCCTCCTATTGTTGGTTTGACATGGCTGCCACTTGGGCAGGTTGAATAACATCGCCAGCCTTATTTGACCAGCTATTTCGTTCGTAAGTAATTACTGCGGCTATCTCAGCATCAGTTATAACACCTTTCCAAGCTGGCATCGTGTTGTTACGACCATAAAGAACTACGTTAATATGCTCTTCTGCTAAACCATTGGCCACTTTACTACCAGCTAGTGCAGGGAATGGGCCGTTACCTTCACCATTCGGCATATGACATGCTGCACATTTGCCGTCATAAACTTCTTTACCTTTG
>PCTP01000176.1:1686-3558 GCA_002770795.1 Gammaproteobacteria bacterium CG22_combo_CG10-13_8_21_14_all_40_8
CGCTGCCGCTGCCGCTTTAGCTTCTTCCATTGCAATCTTTTGTTCTGAGATCCAAGCGTCATACTCTGCTGCCGATTTCACTTCAACAACAATTGGCATAAATCCATGATCTTTTCCGCATAATTCAGCACATTGCCCTCGGTAGATCCCTGGCTTGTCAACGAGTGTCCATGCCTCGTTAATAAATCCTGGAACTGCATCCTGCTTTACTGCAAATGCAGGAACAAACCAAGAATGGATAACATCTTTAGACGTCACCAAGAAGCGAACCTTTTTGCCAACAGGAATTACAAGAGGTTTATCAACTTCTAATAAATAATGCTCACCTTTCTCTTCTTCACCATTAATTTGAGATTGAGGTGTAGAAAGGCTGCTGAAGAAAGAAATATCTTCTGCTAAATACTTATATTGCCATTTCCACTGATAACCAGTGATCAGAATATCCACATCTGATTTACTGTTATCCTCAATGTGTATCAAGGTTTGAGTGGCAGGTATCGCCAGTCCGACCAAGATAAGGAATGGAATAGTCGTCCAAATAATTTCCACCAAAGTTGAATGGCTAAATTTTGCAGGAACGGGATGCTTTGATTTACGATGCAAAAACATCGATAAAAACATGGTTCCAAAAACCACAACAGCAATAGCGATGCAAACTTTTACCACCAGCATATGAAGATCATAGACTTCATGACTGGTTTTTGTAGCGCCTTGCGTTAAGTTAAATTGATCTGTAGCTAAGACAGCTTGACTTGATAAAAACGCTAACAGCGTCATGCAAGCCAATGATAATTTTTTGACTAGAGTCATCCTCACAAATCCCCAAATTAGAATTGTAATGAAAGAGATTGAATCCCCGTAAGCCATCTTCATTGAAGAATAACTTTTCATTTATTGTTAACGTGCAACTTAATTTTTGATCTAGATCAAGGAAGAAACCGTTGTAAAAGCCTAAAATCTTGACTATTCTCGGCTAATGGGCCTAATTCTATCCTTAATAACAAACAGAAATAATTTGTTACAACGCACAGGGCGAGGATTGTACTTGAGCTTTATCAAAAAAACCAGCCAATATTTGGGGCATTAAGGGCTTTTTTGCCTTATAATTTGCATTCGAAGCGATCTGTGTCTCTTAAAAAAGGTAGATTTTTCCTCATCTGCTGCAAGCTGTATAGATCAAGGCTTCCAGGTTCAAAACTTTCTAAATCCCTCAAGTCGACTATTTTTTCCCCCATTCCATCTAAAATTTGGCTATTTCCACCATATTCCAAACCCCTCCCATCTTTACCGATACGATTCAAGCCAATCACATAAGATTGATTTTCAATTGCGCGTGCTGGCAATAAAGTATTCCAAGCAAATTGCCTTTCTTTGGGCCAATTAGCCACAAACAAGATTAAATCATACCATTCCTCTGGCTGTTGTGCGGTGAAAACAGGAAATCTTAAGTCATAACAAACCTGCAACAATATTTTCCAGCCTTTATAGTTAACCACAACGCGTTCTTTGCCAGCTGAGTAACGCTCGTTTTCACCAGCCATAGCAAATAGATGTCTCTTATCGTAATAACTCACGGCACCTGATGGTTCAATCCAGACTAAACGGTTATAGCATTGTTGTTGTTCTTTAATGGCCAAGCTGCCACAAATTACTGAATTCATCCTTTGAGCATTTTCCTTCATCCAGTTCACTGTATAGCCATTCATGGTTTCAGCCACCTTATCCCCTTGCACCTGAAAACCACTATTAAACATTTCCGGCAGCACCACAATATCCACAGCTTTAGACTGTTGCCTCAGCTGTTGCTCAATTTTCATGCAATTGGTTTTAGCATCTTCCCAATAGATTTGCATCTGTGCCAACAAAACGCTC
>PCTP01000149.1:0-5675 GCA_002770795.1 Gammaproteobacteria bacterium CG22_combo_CG10-13_8_21_14_all_40_8
TCAGCAATTGCTCAGGAATTGTCAAAAAGCCAAAACTACAACAAGATGGATAATCGATAAAAACCCACTCAACTTTGTTCATGTCGGTTTAATTCAACGGCTTTTTCCTGATGCTCTTTTTATTCATAGTCAGAGAAACCCATTGGACATTCTAGTTTCTTGTTATTTTCAGCATTTTGCACACCCTAATATGAAGTTCAGTTATAACCTAGAAAATATAGTGGAGTTTATCTACCAATATCAAAATCTGATGAGTTTTTGGAAATCTAATACTCAGTATCAGATTATCGATGTTGATTATGAACAAATAGTGGTAAATACACTTGATAAGCTAAATGAAATTGCCCTTATTCTTAAAGAGCCCAGGCTTCAGCAGTTGGTTGATGCTAAAAATGGTGCAAATGAGGAGCATTTTGTCAGAACTGCTAGTATTTGGCAGGCCAAACAACCCATCTACCAGAAATCTATACATCGCTGGCGTCATTATCAAACTCAGTTAGCTTCAGTTCCGTATCAAAAATTGCAGCCTGGCTTATCAGACGGACTATAAGGATACGCTTAATTTCAAATATGTTTTCGTCTGGTTATGAGGATTTGAAACTTGTATGGTACAATTTCGTTCTCAAAACCCTTGATTGAAATGTTCAATTATTTATAAACTAGCGAAATTTTTATGGGAAATATTATTTGGATTGCCTCATATCCTAAATCTGGAAATACTTGGATGCGGGTATTTATTGAAAATTATCTTCAAAATGCCGATCATGCAGTTGATATTAATCAACTGCATGAAATTTCAGTTGCAGAGTCAAAATCAATATATTACAACAAATATCTATCAGAAGATCGAAATACGACACATTTATCTACTTCAGAGATATGTGCGTTACGCACTTTGGTTCATCAAGACATTGCATCGCAAACCAACACATCTGTTTTTGTAAAAACGCATAATTTTTTTGGGGACTTTGAAGGTCATGCGCTTCATAATATGGCGGTGAGTTATGGCGCTATATATATAGTAAGAAATCCACTAGATGTCTGTGTTTCGATGTCTAAATATTTTGGATATTCAATCGATCAAGCCATTGAATATATGGCTGAAGAGCTTATGGGGACACCAAATGAGCTTGAGAACGTCCCCCAAATAGTCACATCTTGGTCCTTGCATGTAAAAAGTTGGACTCAAACACCTAATCCATATTGTTTAGTTTTAAGATATGAGGATATGCTTGAGAAACCAAGCAAGGTGTTCAGAAAAGTAGAGAAATTTATTGGTGCTAAAAAAGACCCTGCTCGGCTCAAAAAGGCAATAAAAAACGCCTCATTCACTCAGCTAAAATCTCAAGAGAAAAAACGGGGATTTGTTGAAAAACACGAAAACGCCAGCACGTTTTTTAATCAAGGAAGAAAAAATCAATGGCGTGAGGTGCTTAGCGAAGCGCAAATTCAAAAAATTATAGATATCCATAGGGATCAAATGGTTAAATATAACTATATCCCAAACAACAACCAAATTTAATATGACCTACATTAAACAATAAACTTGTCATTGGAATTAAATTATGTCAACAGAAGTAAATTTACAAAAAGGGTTTCAATGGGACCAATATTGGTCAAACGGTAATATTCATTCTTTGACAAATGCATTTTCGGGGAATTATGAGGGAGCTATTGCTGAATTTTGGAAATTACAGTTTTCTCAACTACAAGATGGTAGCAATATATTAGATATTGGTACTGGAAACGGAGCTGTCGCTTTTATTGCTGCAGATGTCGCCAAAAAACGTGGTATTCAGTTTAACATTCATGCCATTGATTTGGCAAAAATAGACCCTGTTTCAGCGACAAAAAAACATCCAGAACTTCAAAAACTATTGGATTACATTCATTTTCAAGGGGGAATTTCGGCTGCTAAACTTCCTTTTGAAAATGATTGCTTTGAATTAATCGTTGGACAGTATTCTTTAGAGTATACCCCCCTAGAGTCTACGATGGGTGAGTTAAAGAGAGTGGTTAAAGATAAAGGGCGACTTTGCTTCATTATGCATCATCAAGACTCAATTATTATGCGCACGTCCAGAGATGAAATTGAACAAGCTAAACTTATTTTTGAGGAAACTCAATTATTTTCTGTAGCGCGGTCCTTAATCCGTGTTATAGGGGATGCTAACACACCTGAAAAAAGAGAAAAACTTAAATATAACCCCACCGCTGAGAAATGGCGTGAAAGTTTAAATTCAGCCTTGGCAACATTGGATCAACGGGTACAAAGCAGTGAAGATCCGACATTTTTATTGACCACAATGAATTATGTGGTTGAGTTATTTAAATCTAAAGCCCAACTGTCTTGTGTTGACAAGTTGAATTATTTGACTTATTCAGAGGACTTGATTCGAGGAAATCTTGACAGAATTCAAGATCTTTATGGTGCTTGCTTTAACTCTCAAAAGGCACAAAAATTCCAACAATTAGCTTTGAATGAAGGTTTTGAATTGCCAATAGTCGTTGATTTTTACAATGAAAATCGTCAGCTCATGGGCGTTTCTGTGGTCATCAATCCCTGTACAGATTTAACCAGAAACACTGTGAAAGTCAATTAGTGCTGCAGATATAATGGACAAGCAATGAATTCATTACAAACACTGTTGAATCAAGGCATCAATTATGAAAAGTCTAAACAATGGGATCTTGCTCTAGCAATATATCAGCAACTAAACATCCAAAACCCCAAGAATGCTTTGATTAGTCTGAAACTATTAAGGGTTTTTCGGATGCTTAACAAAATAGAGCCTGCAAAGGCTCTTTTAGAGTCTCTCGAAAAACTGAGTTTAGGGAAACAATATTTAACACTTTTTTATTATGAGGCAGGACAATTAAGCCTAGGCGTTGCGGATTTTGTTAAGGCTCGATTTTTTTTTGAGAATTTAATTGAATTACAACCTAATTTCGCTGATGGACAATGCCTGCTTGGAAGGGCTTTGCAAGAGCTGGGATTGCACTCACAGGCAGTAGAGTGTTTCCAATATGCTCTTTCCTTAGGTGTCTATGACAAAAGCCAAGCTCAGTGCTTATTGGCATCATCACTGGCCCAGTCCCATCGTGAATCTCAAGCAATGGATCTCTATCAGCAAGTTATAGCCCTAGATCCTAAAAATGCCACAGCACATTATGGGCTCGGTATGATCTACCAAGTTATGGGGAAGTTTACTCATTCGGAAAAGAGTTTTTTAAAAAGCATTGAACTCGATCCTGAATTTGGAGATGCTTACCAACAACTGTGCCATACCAGAAAAATAAAGTATAAAGATGATCCAATTATTGCTTTATTAAAGAATCGCTTAGCTTGTGCTGATAATTTAACGGATCAGGTGCGTTTGAGTTTTGGTTTGGGCAAAGCTTACGATGATTGTGCGGAATACGAAACTGCAATGGAATATTATCACCAAGGTAATGCGATAAAAAAATCCATGGATAAAAGTTATGACCCAAATAAATGGGAAAAGTATATTTCTCAATTGATTGCACTGTTTCCAAAGGAGTTGTTTAATAATGAAGTAATCATCGAGACTTCTATCACACCTTGCTGGATAGTTGGCCTTCCTCGTTCTGGGACCAGTCTTTGTGAACAAATGATAAGCGCCCATTCTCAAGTCTACGGGGCAGGTGAATTAACCTTTTTTGCACAAGATGTACCAAAATGGCTCCCATTCCAAAAACTAATCCCGCTTTTAAGTGAAAACAATATCCATTCACACAGTGAATTGATACAAATAAGAGAGAAATATTTAGATTTACTGAAACAGCTTGGTGGAAATCATCCTTTTGTCATAGACAAATACCCCGCAAATTTCCTACAAATTGGATTAGCAAAGTTGATTTTTCCACAGATAAAAATAATCTATACCACAAGGAATGCTTTAGATAATTGCCTTAGTATTTATTTTCAGGATTTTGTCAGTGGAAACTCTTATAGCCATCATTTGCCTGATATAGCACATTATTACAACCAGATGAAAAGATTGATGTCTCACTGGAAACAGGTTTTTCCAAAACAAATACATGAGGTTAGATACGAGGATGTACTTTCTAACCAAGAAGCAGAGATAAAAAAAATGCTTCGCTATTGTCAATTGAATTGGGAGGCTGAGTGTTTAGATTTTGTAAATAATAAGCGAATTGTGAATACTTTTAGCCATTGGCAAGTCAGACAATCTATTTATAAAACATCACAAGAGAGATGGAGGAATTACCAAAGCCATCTAACAGACATACAAAAATATTTAGCGTTGTAAAACAAATATAGGCTTTATTGATGTTCCAAAATGGAAAAATTCTAAATATACCTATGCGCATACCTCAAGATTTCACGAAATAGAACAATTTTGTGAAATTTAGGGTTCGGTGGTAACTTGTCGTACCAGTAACAAACAATAGTTTTAAAAAAATATTGACCTAGTTGGCTGATTATAGGTATTATCGGTATCGACAGATTAGGCCGCATGGCCGAGAAACGTGTTTTTGTTGATTTTTACATAATAATTAAAACGACAAAAGCAGGCTTTTGACCTCAAAAATAAACTGGGAGAAAAACCTTGGGTACTCAAAATAATTTAGTTGCAAAAGCAGTGCGTTACGCATTGGCAACTGGTATGGCTGCAACTTTTGTAGCAGCTCCAGCTTTCGCAGCAGACGAAAAGAAAAACGACGACGAAAAAATTGTAATTACGGGTTCACGCATTAAGCGTGTTGATGTGGAAGGTCCTTCGCCCATCACCGTAATTGACCGCGCTGATATTGATGCATCTGGTGATAATTCGGTTGCTGACGTACTACGTCAATCTACATTCAACAGCTTTGGTTCATTCCGTGAGCGTTCAGGTGTGGCTGGGGGCGCAGTGGGTAATGCTGCAGTCAGTTTACGTGGATTAGGTTCTTCAAGAACTCTAATTCTGATCGACGGTAAACGTGCGCCTTCATCTCCAGCGTTTGGTGGTGGCGGTGCTCAAAACCTAAACTTGATTCCAATTGCTGCTGTTGAGCGTATTGAAGTTTTGCGTGATGGCGCATCTGCAATTTACGGTTCTGACGCAGTTGCTGGTGTAATCAACATTATCTTACGTAAAGATTTTGATGGTTTGGTGATGAGTGTTACTGCTGAACGTCCAACTCAAGAAGGTGCGGATGCATCTGCATTCTCTTTAAGTGGTGGTGTGACTTCTGGTAAAGGTAACATTACTTATGTACTTGACCATTTTGAGCGTAAAGAGTTATTAAACGCTGATCGTTCATTTACAAACCAAGGTTTCAGTAGCTTTGGTTTCCCTGGCTCTTTCTGGGCATATGATCATGCTACAGGCACATATCAAGGACTTTTCCATGATGATCGTTGCCCAACTAACTTAGGTGACAGCTCTGAATTCCCTAACTCATTCATCAATGGCGGTAATGGTTGTGGATTTAACTATGCAGCAACTTCAGCTAACTCAGCTGCACTTGCACGTGATACATTATTTGTCAGCTCAAACTATGAATTAAGTGATAATTTAACATTTACATCACGCACAACAATCACTCGTACAGATGGTCAAGGTCGCTATGCTGCCGCTCCTGCCGTAACAGCTCAATTCCCAACTATGGCGTTCGACAATCCATTGAACCCAATGCCTGGTTCT
>PCTP01000149.1:5856-9050 GCA_002770795.1 Gammaproteobacteria bacterium CG22_combo_CG10-13_8_21_14_all_40_8
TTACAAGTGCACTTCAAGCTGCAATAAATGACGAGTCATTTGATATCTTTGGTGTACGTGGTGATAGTTTAGAAACTGTGTTTGATGTTGCAAAAACATTTGGACATACTGGTCTAAATGAAGGCCAAACAGTCACTTATACTTTAGACGGTGATATCGCTTTCCAATTATTTGAAATGCCTTCTGGTTCAGTTCCATTAGTATTAGGTTTTGAATATGAAGATTTGAACTTCTTTACAGAAAATGATCCACAGTCAAATTCAGGAAATGTGTTTGGTACAGCAGGTGGCGATAATGTTAAAAATGGCCGCTACCGTAAATCTCTTTATGCAGAGGTGGTAGTTCCAATTCTAGAAAATTTGGAAGCAGACATTGCTGTTCGTTATGACGATTACTCAGATTTCGGTGATACTGTAAACCCTAAGATCTCTTTGGGATACCGTCCTACTGATTCAATCTTATTGAGAGCCAGTTATGGTACAGGTTTCCGTGCACCAACTATGACTCAATTACATGGTAACCAATCTCAAAGTTTCAACTCTGCGATTGACCATTATGGTTGTTCAATTGGCGTTTCTTCTTGTTCTTCTACTCAGTATCAAAATTTGAGTGGTGGTAACGCAGATTTGGGTGCAGAAACATCAGACAGTTTAACCCTCGGTGTTGTTTTCAGCCCACTACAAGATTTAACTTTATCAGTTGATTACTATGATATTGAATTAGATGGTTCAATCGGCGTTCCTGGCATTCAAAGCATTCTGAATAATGATAGAGATAGTCATACTGCTGGTGGCTCAGGTGACCCTCGAGTTATACGTAGTGGAACTGGAAAGATCATTGTAATCAATCGTCAAAATTCCAACCTGGATTCACTGAAAACATCTGGATTTGACTTTGATGTTGAATACAAACTAGATGCAGGCAACGTGGGTGAGTTTAACTTCGGCGCTGTGGTCAGTTATGTTGATAAGTTTGATTCAATTGATGAAGAAGGTGCTCAAGGTGTGGGCGTTGGTGAATTCTTCGCCAGTGGTGCGGCACAACCTGAGTATAGAGTTAACTTCAATACAGGTTGGACGCGTGGAGATTGGGCTGCAAACATGCAAGTTCAATACATCCCATCTACTGATAACCTGAATGCAGAGGGAGAAACTATCGATAAGTTAGCTTCATGGACGACTGTTGATCTCCAAGTTGTATATAATACACCTTGGAATGGTAAACTTTCTGTTGGTGCTAGAAACATTACCAACGAAGATCCACCAATCAATACAACAACTTTAGATAGTCCTTTCTATGCACAAAGTTTACATGACATCTTTGGTCGTGTACCTTACATTCGTTACGAGCAATCGTTCTAAGAATGGTGTAAATATCTGATAGCAAATTTTGATGTCAGATGTTAAAAGGTGAGTCTTTGGACTCACCTTTTTTTTATCGACTTTAAACACAAATATTTTTTTCTGTATTAAAAACCTTTATAATTATTACATGGTTTAGACAAGTAAAATCTAATGTTAGGTAATATATTGTCAAATATCATTGATACGATCTATTAATTAAGATGTTATTATCTAAAATATAAAAATACAGCAAATTTTGAGAGTGAAAAAAAACTCTCAATACCAAACGTGCTATTTTTTGTAAAGATGAGCATCCCACTGGAACTTTTGTTTGCTATCATTGGCATGATTCCGTATTCGTTTTAACTTATTAAATAGTTAACATTACAAAACTTAATGATTATATCTTGCCTTATGTTTCCAGAATCGAAGGAATACAAAAGGTTTATGATCATTGCAATATATATGGTTTTGGTATTTTTGAGAGGGCTAACGGAGTGAAAATTGAACAGATGGCTTTTTATAACAGATATAACGGATTTTAAATAATTTTTTGGTGAATTTTCAAATGAAGACAAATTTTTTGAATATTTGGGCATAAGTAATAATACATTAAGTGATGAATTTAATACTTAGCTCTAAATTTTACATAAAGATATTGTTGATTATTTTCACTAAATTCGGGTTAGGAAAGTTCAATAAATAAAAGTTGGAGTTTTCAACTAATTACAACGGAACCAGTTTATGAAAAAATCATGTTAAGAAGTGTTGATTACCTTAATTTCAAGTTGTTTATCTAAGGGGTCATCGAAAATTAAGGTAGTATTTAACAGCATGAAATAAAGGAACTAAATAATGACTCTGTCGGTAGAATTAAGTGAAGAGATAATTTCAAAAGTTGAAAAATCTCGTGTTTTGTATAATGAAAGGAAATTTAATGAAGGATTAGATTTGCTGACTGCTTGTGTTCATTTAAAGCCTGATGATGCTTTATTGCTATTTGAACAAGCCTGTTTTTTATATCAATTAGGACAATTCGATCAATCAATTAAAGCACTTGAAAGATCTATTAATATTACTCCAAATTCAAGAAATCATAGTTTTCTTGGAAGTATATTGGCAGATTTAGGGAAGCCATCTGAAGCTGCATTTCATTATTTACAAGCTTTTAAGTTTAACCCATCAAACACTTACTGTGCATACGCTATGGCTTATAATGGTGATTATGATGTTAATGGGGAAGAATACCAAATAATTCATGCAGCTTTACAAAGAAATGCGCAACAACCAATAGATTATGCAAGGCTTAATATGGCCTTAGGCAAAATTCATCTTAAAAACAAAGATGTACCTGGTGCGCTAAGTTTTTTCCACACAGGGAAAAAGATATCGGAAAATTTCTCAAATTATGATTTAAGCGCTGACACCTTAAGAACACAAAAAATAATATCCGCTTTTAAAGCGCTTGAATATGAAGAAATGCCAACCAGTACCGCAAGTAATAATTCTACTCGTGTAGCACTTATATTTGGTTTGCCACGTTCAGGTACAACTTTGTTAGAAACCATGCTCAACTCCCATGCCGACATTCAAGGCATAGGAGAGTCGAAACTCCTATCATCCTCTTTAGAGCATTTAGCGCATCAATTTAACGAAGAAATGTTTCAAATTGAACATCTAACGAAATGCACAGCTCAAGATTGGAAAAACTCTGGGCAACAAATGATTGGACAAGTTAATTATTATGGAAAGCGCTGGATTGTCGATAAACAACTATTTAATTACGTTTGGTTAGGTTGTGCTCAGAAGCTCAATCCTGATTCAGTTTTTATTGATATTCGTAGAAATCCT
>PCTP01000102.1:0-11296 GCA_002770795.1 Gammaproteobacteria bacterium CG22_combo_CG10-13_8_21_14_all_40_8
CTCACCGCACGAGCCGGAGACTTGATGCGTACGCTCTCAAACAAGGCGTGTTCTTCATCGGTCAGGCCGCCAGCCTCGCGGGCGATGGAAGCCAGGAGCGAGCCAAGTTTCACGCGCCCCTCCGGCTTAGCTGCCCGCTCCAGGATGTCGCGGATTTCCGCCTCGGTGCTGCGCCCATGATGGGCGGCTTGGATTCGGATGGCCCGATGCACCTCATCGGGTAGATTTCTTACATTTACGTTTGCCATTTGGTATATCTCCATTAAGAGCTATCAATGAACCCATTGTACAACAACGATCCCAAATATCAAGCGTTTTCATGCAGCATGGTCAATTTCAAGGCGCTGAAAATGTCCAGCGAGTTAAGCTATGTCGCCAGAAATCAACGAGCACTATGAGGCAACCGCATTGAAGGCTAATAAAGAAAGCTGGACGCATGTTAATTATCTGGCACAGTTAATTGAGCTGGAAGCGAATACACGCAAAGAACGAGCCGTTGAACGAAAAATCAGTGCAGCCCGTTTTCCAGTCATTAAAACGCTTGATCAGTTTCGCTGGAGTTGGCCGAAGCGTATTAACAAGCTTCAGATCAAAGATCTATTTCGGCTGCAGTTTATGAAACAGCAAGCCAACGTGATCCTGCTGGGTAGTTCGTACCTTTAAAGGGATCCTTAAGTGCTATTCTTTAATTCTTTAATCAAATATTTACTGACATTATATTTAAGCCTATCAAAAGACTTTTTAAAGGACACTCCTATTTTTTTGTTTTAATTTATATTTTTTATTCTCCTTGGCATTTGATAAATATTTGTGCGGTTTTCCCATAATATAAGAAAAAGCTTTCATATTTCATAAAATAGAAAAATTGTGAAAATTTCCCAAAAGGTAGTTTTAATGAAAAACATAGGTTGCTTTTCTGGTAAGGAGGTAGTTCCATTTATCAATGACAGGTCCCGTTTGTCTGTCCTAGCAAAAGAAAGAACCAAAAAGTTGTATTCTGATTTGAAGGAAACTCGCGATTTGGAGAGACAACTGACTAGACGAGATACTTATTGTCAGCTATGTTCGCCTTCCTCTCAATTAGTTCAATTTTCTTTAGAACATCATGAGAATCAGTTTGATATACAGCATTTTAGAGGCGTACTTCAAAAATGTCACCCTCAAAAAACGTTGGATAGCATTCACGAACGGTTGCTGTTAAACGCTAATGATGACTCAAAAAAGGAACAACTAAAAAAATCAATTCAGATTTTGAAAAAGAGAAAGGGCTCGCTGTATCAGCGAGCTTCTGAACAAACGCCCGCGCATTCCCCTTCTTAGGCGATAGCCAAGAGGGGGTCAAGCGGGCAGCGACCGTTGTTAGGTCGCCTTACGTTTCCTTTGGGCATGTTCCACTGTACCTTGGCGTTCCACATAGGCTTTTACTGTTTCCAATGTTGCCCCACCGACCGAGCAAACAAAATACGCCCGATGCCAAAACAGCGGTTTCCAGTAAAACTGTCTTAAGTGTTCGGCGAAGCGATTGCGGGCACGGCGTGCGGATGCTGTTTTCAGATTGTTGATTAATACGGAAATATCCAGTGCCGGGTGAATGCTCACCAACATGTGGACGTGATCGGACTCACCGCCGAATTCCAGCAACTCACAACGCCATGCTTGCAATATCTCTTCAAAACTCACGCGAAGATAGTCGAGCAATTCAGGGGACAGCGCCTTTCTTCTGTATTTGGTAACGAACACGATATGTAGCTGAATGTTGTAAACTGCGTTGGAAGCCGACTTATTAAGCAAATCCATAATTGCGCCTTAACTGTTTTTTCACTATTATACCCAGATGCAAAGACGCAAAGCCACCTTCAAACTCTATCCTAATGCCAGCCAGCAGCAAACGTTGGAGGATTGGACTCGCCTGCACTGCGAGTTGTATAACGCGGCTCTTCAGGAGCGCATTGAGGCTTACCGAAAAGCGGGGATATCGATCAGCTATTACGATCAGCAGAACGCTTTACCAGAGGTCAAAGAATTTCGCCCCGAATTCGCAGCCTTGGGCAGTCATGCGCTGCAACAGACCTTGCGACGACTGGATTTAGCGATGCAGGCGTTCTTCCGCCGCGTGAAGAACGGTCAGAAACCGGGCTTCCCGCGCTTCAAGTCAGCTGCCCGCTTCTCAGGTTTCAGCTATCCCGACCCGGCAGGATGGAAACTGTTTCAGCAGGGCAACCGAGGCGCAACGCTGCGTCTTGGCAGCGGCAAAAAAGCCATGATGATACGGGCACGTGGTAAACATCGCTTTGTGGAGTTCCGGCCCAACGACGTGACGATCCTGCGCAAGAATGGCGAGTGGTTTGCCTCGGTCACGCTCCGGGTGCCGGAAACAGCCTGTGCCCGCCAGCGTACCGGCGATCAACAGCGCGGCATCGACTTTGGCGTCAGTGACTGGGCGACCTTCGAGGATGGCCGCACGGTAGAAAACCCGCGTTTTCTGCGCAATGAACTGCCCAAACTAGCCGGACTGCAACGGCAACGGGCCAGAAAAAAGAAAGGCTCGTGCCGATACCGGCGCCTGACGAAACAGATCGGCAGGCTACACCAGCGCATCGGCAATCTGCGTAAAGATTTTCTGCACAAAGAAACCACACAATTGGCACAGTCCTGCGCGCTGATTGCCACCGAAGAGCTCATGCCCAAAAACATGAGCCGTTCTGCTAAAGGCACACTGGAAAAATCGGGAAAACGAATACAACAAAAAGCCGGACTGAACCGGGAAATACTCTCGGCGTCATTCGGCATGGCGCATCAGATGCTCTCTTACAAAGCGGAAGAGGCTGGTACGAGGCTGCATCTGGCGAATACCCGCCAACTAAAACCGTCGCAACGGTGTTGCGCGTGCTGGGAGCTTACGCCAAAAACCTTGGCGGATCGGCTTCATATTTGCCAGCACTGCGGCCATACGATGCCACGCGATCAAAACAGCGCAGCGGTGGTGCTCATCGATGCGCACACGCCTGGGACGGGCGTGGCGGCGAGATCAAAGCCTCTGGCACGGCGACGTGCCAAGCCAAGGTCGAAGACCCGCGAAACCCCCACTACAACCTCGATAGCGGTTTAGTGGCGGGAGAGTTCATCGCCAGTTAGATATTCATCATGCTATTGATTCTTTAGAGGATGCTTTGTCTCAATTGGTGGTGCAGTTGAGGAAGCATGTGCTTTGGTGTGCTTATCCTGACTATCAAAATGGTAAGATTTGTTTTTATCGTCGTGCTTATGACGCCTGTAGTGACGCCTGTAGTGACAGGCATAGGATTTGCGCTGATTGGTGACTATATTTACAAAGAGCCCTCCAAATAAAACCATCATCAAAAAAAACGGCACTTTAAGTGCCGTTTTTTTAAAAGGAAAAATATTAATCTCTTGGTTTTCTTGTTTGACGTTTTCTATCAATTTCTGATAACAACTTTTTACGAATTCGGATAGATTTAGGGGTGACTTCCACTAATTCATCTTCATCAATAAATTCTAGAGCTTGCTCTAATGTCATTATGATTGGTGGTGACAGAACAAGGTTCTCATCTGTTCCAGAAGCACGAACGTTGGTCAATTGTTTGGCTTTAATGGGGTTAACCACTAAGTCGTTAGAGCGAGAGTGAATACCGATAATCATGCCCTCATACAGCTCAACGCCATGACCTAAGAATAAACGGCCACTGTTTTGTAGGTTAAATAAAGAGAAGGTGACGGCTTTACCTTGACTATTACTAATTAATACACCATTTTGACGACGTCCTAACTCACCTGGAGCCATGGTGTCATACTTCAAAAATGAATGATAAATCAGACCAGTTCCTGATGTAGATGTTAGGAATTCTGTCTGAAAGCCAATCAAACCACGAGAAGGCACTTCAAAATCGATACGAACCCGGCCTTTGCCATCTAATTGCATATCAGTCATGGTAGCTTTACGTTCGCCCAATTTTTCCATAATGGTGCCTTGATGGGCCTCTTCAATGTCAACAGTTAAAGTTTCCCAAGGTTCCATTTTAACACCATCAATTTCTTTCAGGATCACTTCTGGTCTAGAGACGCCCATTTCGAAGCCTTCACGGCGCATGGTTTCGATTAAAATGGAAAGATGTAACTCACCACGTCCTGATACTTTGAATTTATCCTGATCATCAGTGTCTGCAACTCTTAGAGCCACATTATGAATCAGTTCTTTTTCCAATCGCTCACGAATTTGACGAGAGGTAACGAACTTACCTTCTTTACCGCAAAAGGGGGAGTTGTTGACTTGAAAAGTCATGTTGACTGTGGGTTCATCGACTGACAAAGGGGGCATGGCTTCAACATGGTTTGGATCACAAATTGTGTTGGAAATGCTAATAGGTGAAATACCCGTAATGGCCACAATATCACCAGCAAATGCTTCTTTAACTTCGGTGCGTTCAAGTCCCATGTAGCCCATGACTTGGCCAATTTTTCCTTTGTGGGTTTTGCCATGATCATTGATGATAGTTACTTGTTGGTTGGGACGAATACTTCCTCGAGTAATACGACCGATGCCGATAGCGCCCACATAGCTAGAATAATCCAGGGTAGAAATTTGCATCTGTAATGGACCATCAGGATCCACGTCTGGATATTTAACATGCTCAAGGATCGTTTCAAATAAAGGGTCCATATTGCCTTCGCGTACATCACTGGTTAAACCCGAATAACCATTGAGGGCAGAAGTATATACGATGGGGAAGTCGAGCTGTTCATCTGTCGCACCTAGACGGTCAAACAGGTCGAAAACTTGGTCAATCACCCAATCAGGACGTGCGCTGGGGCGGTCAATTTTGTTGATAACAACCACTGGACGTAACCCTTGAGCAAAAGCTTTTTGGGTCACGAAACGAGTTTGCGGCATGGGGCCATCGACAGCATCAACCAATAACAATACAGAATCAACCATAGAGAGGACGCGCTCTACTTCACCACCAAAGTCAGCGTGACCAGGGGTGTCGACGATATTGATACGGTAATCTTTCCAACGGATAGCTGTGTTTTTGGATAAAATGGTAATGCCACGCTCTTTTTCAAGATCGTTAGAGTCCATGACTCTTTCTTCAAGTTTTGCTCTGTCACCCAAAGTGCCTGACTGTTGGAGCATTTGATCAACCAATGTTGTTTTTCCATGGTCAACGTGGGCGATAATGGCGATGTTTCTAAGATTCTTAATCAATTTGCTATCCGATTATTGTTAAATGTTGCGCTTTACGAAAAGGCGGCTATTCTAACAGGAACATGCAGCGCTGTATCGAAAAAGATTGTACAATTATTATTCAAAATGAAATTATATGTTAGATTGCACTGTTGTGGGAGATAATTTTATGTAACTGCACCAATTTGGTGCATCTAATGGCGCTGAACTCAAGCTGATGAGCCTGTTAACAGTTAAAACAGTCTAATTTCATATTGGCATCATCCTTGCTAGTAGCTGTCCAAGCTTGAATATTGATTCAGTTAATTTTTTAATTTTAAAACCCTTGAGGAAACAGCATGTCAGCCAATCTTGCAGAAAATATTGTTGAAATGATTAAAGAACATGAGGTGAAGTTCATTGATCTTCGCTTTACAGATTCCAAAGGTAAGGAACAACACGTTTCTATTCCTGCTATGCGTATTGGTGTTGAAGAATTAGAAGAAGGTAAAATGTTTGATGGTTCTTCAATTGATGGTTGGAAACACATCAATGAATCAGACATGCTATTGATGCCTGATCTCGCCACTGCTTTTATCGATCCCTTCTATGAAGAAACCACGTTGGTTTTAAGATGCGATATTCTTGAGCCTAATACCATGATGGGCTATGAAAAAGATCCTCGTTCAATTGCTAAAAAAGCGGAGGAGTATTTAAGATCAACGGGTATTGCTGATACCGCTTATTTTGGTCCAGAGCCAGAGTTTTTCTTGTTTGATGATGTTCGTTTTAAAACCGACATGTCGGGCTCCTTTTGTAAAATTGACTCAAACGAAGCCTCTTGGAACTCAGATAAATCCTATGATGAAGGCAATAATGCCCATAGACCTCGTGTAAAAGGTGGTTATTTCCCAGTACCTCCAGTTGACTCTTCTCAAGATATCCGTAGTGCGATGTGTTTGATTTTGGAAGATTTGGGTATTGAAACAGAAGCGCATCACCATGAAGTTGCAACGGCTAACCAGAACGAAATTGCAGCAAAATTTAATACATTGGTTAAGAAGGCTGATGAGTTACAAATCACTAAATACGTAGTCCATAATGTGGCCCACGCTTTTGGTAAAACAGCCACCTTTATGCCTAAGCCTATCGTGGGTGATAATGGAAGTGGTATGCACGTTCACCAATCTTTAGCCAAAGATGGCAAGAACCTTTTTGCGGGTAATTTATATGGTGGTTTGTCTGAAGAAGCGTTGTTCTATATTGGTGGTATCATTAAGCATGCTCGTGCATTGAATGCATTTACCAATGCTTCAACTAATAGTTATAAGCGTTTGGTACCAGGATTTGAAGCACCCGTTATGTTGGCTTATTCCGCTCGTAACCGTTCTGCTTCAATTCGTGTTCCTTATGTGGCGAATTCAAAAGGAAGACGCATTGAAGTTCGTTTCCCTGATCCAACAGGAAATCCTTATTTGTCATTCACAGCAATGATGATGGCGGGATTGGATGGTATTCAAAATAAAATCCATCCTGGCGATGCAATGGATAAAGATTTATATGATTTGCCCCCCGAAGAGGCTAAAGATATCCCTACAGTTTGCTCTTCATTGACTCAAGCTTTGGATGCCCTTGAAAATGATAACGAGTTCTTGAAGCAAGGGGATGTCTTTACAGATGATACGATTAATGCCTATATCAAATTAAAACGTAAGGAAGTGGAGTTTTTAGATATGACCACTCACCCGGTTGAATTTGAGATGTATTACAGCCTATAATTTTTCTTCCGAAAAGATAAGTTTTAATACCGATAAACCAAGCCGGAAAATTTCTTTTGAAGTTTTTCGGCTTATTTATTTACAGTAGGTAAATGACTGGTGTAT
Organism: Gammaproteobacteria bacterium CG22_combo_CG10-13_8_21_14_all_40_8; assembly: GCA_002770795.1. Taxonomy (GTDB): domain Bacteria; phylum Pseudomonadota; class Gammaproteobacteria; order Enterobacterales; genus 21-14-all-40-8. The sequence goes on from PCTP01000102.1 coordinate 7,066, forward strand.
AAATAGTGAACTATTGATCGACAATTAGGCCAAAAATGAACTGTTTTGCCAAATTATTGCAACAACTTTCCTTTAAACCTCAACAGGTTAAACGGTTTTTAACCAGTTTATTACTCCTCTCTTTAGTTTCCTGGGTAACAGAGGCTGTGGCGAGTGATGAACCACCACAACAGACTCAATCCAAACAACAGAGCCAAGATCAACCCCCCATTGTCACAAAGGATAAAAAAGCTAAACATCCAGTAATATTATACCGTTGGGTTGATGAAGAAGGAAATGTGGTGCTGTCAGATCAATTCCATGAAGGTGCAGAAGAGATTCCTATACCAGATGTTCAACTGGTGGCCTATCCACAAACGCCAAACATAGCATTAGAGACTCCCAATGACAAAGTAAAAAATAAAGTGTCTGATGTGAATTTAGATATTGTAAGCCCTGCTGATGAGAGTTGGTTGGATAATAATAATGGAGATGCGGTGATACAAGTCAGTGTAACAGGAAGAGTCTCAGGGCAACAGCGGTTAGTCATTGAGTTGGATGGTAAAATTATCAATAATTCTGGCGAAAATCTCGTTAACATGAGGGGTATGGATCGGGGCGAACATGTGATTAAAGCCATGGTTCTTGAAGGTAAAGCTATTCAGCCGATTGTTAGCAAAACCAGTAAATTTTATGTCAGACGGCCCAGCCTAAAAAATTAGACTCATGATTTTATGATGAGTTTCTGTTATTGCAAACAAAAATGCACCTTTTTGGTGCATTTTTGTTTAAGCTTGTTTAAACTAGCTGGATGAACTCTAGTGAATCTTTTTTGTTAGATCAATTAACTGTGGCTCTGATATTATTAGATCCTCAACAATTGATCCAAAAAGTCAATATAGCAACCGAATCCATCTTAGGATTCAGTTCGCGTCAATTGATAGGAACGCCTATTAATAAATGGATTAAGGATGCTGAATTTGTTAAAAAAAACTTATTGGACAAGTTGTTTAAAATTCAAGAAAAAAAATATCATCACAAAAACCTTTATCTTGAACTATGTTCAGGAAAATCAATTTGTGTCGACGTTTTTATCAAACAGTTTGATAAAGATAATCAACCTTGTTTGCTGATTGAACTTTGGCCTGTTTCAGTCAATCCTCGAATTATCGTCGATGAAAAAGAACTCGATCAGCACCGACAAACCCATCAGTTATTAAGTAATCTCGCACATGAAATAAGAAACCCACTAGGAGGACTTAAGGGGGCAGCCCAGCTATTGGCCAAGCAAATTGGAGAAGAACAACAAGTTTTTACTGATCTTATCATTCGAGAAGCGAATAGAATGAACCAGTTGATAGAGCGTGTTCTGGGGCCTGGGAAAGCTGAGAACAATGTAGAATTCAATGTACACCAAGTATTGGAAGAGGTGGTCGAATTAAATTTAATGGATATCCCTCATTTTATCCAAATTAAGAAGGATTATGATCCGAGTTTGCCAAATATCCTAGGTTTGAAAAGTAGCTTATTTCAAGCTGTACTGAATTTGTTTAGAAATTCCGTTCAGGCTTTGAGTTCTCAGGATGTTTCTGATGAGCAACGAATCATTATTCTAAGTACTCGAGCAGAGTACGGTATTGTGATTGGCGATAAATTTCATCGATTAGCCATTAAGATAGATATTATGGATAACGGCCCTGGGATCCCTGAACATCTACACAATACGCTGTTTTTGCCTATGGTGAGTGGTAAAGTTGGAGGAACTGGCTTAGGTTTGTCCTTAGCGCGAGTATTTATAGAGAAGCAGGGTGGCATTATTCAATGGGGAAGAGAAAGAGACAAAACCAGGTTTAGTATTTACTTGCCAGTCCTATCACCAGCATTGTCACACTCTTCTCATAAGGAGGCATAAAACAGATGCCAAAAACTAAAGTATTAATTATAGATGATGATGAATCTATCCGATGGGTTCTTGAAACAGCGTTAAAACAACATGACTATCAAGTTCATTCATTAAAAAATACACTACTGGCTGAAGAAATTATTGCTAAAGAAAAACCCCAAGTCGTTCTTTGTGATATACGAATGCCTGGAGAGGATGGATTTAGCTTTACACGTCGTATAACAAAAAACTACCCTAAACTCCCCATCTTATTGATGACGGCACATGCTGATTTAGAGGCTGCCGTTAACGCTTATGATGTAGGTGTTTTTGAGTATATTCCCAAGCCTTTTGATTTAGAGGAAATTGTCTCACTCGTCGCAAGAGCTGCAGCTAGCTCCATAGAGTCTCAAGTAGAGTCTACTTTGAATCATAATAATGATAATCCTTTGATTGGATCTTCTGTTGTTATGCAAGAGGTGTTTCGCGCCATTGGCAGACTGTCGCGCTCTGAAATCACCGTATTGATTTTAGGAGAAAGTGGGACGGGTAAAGAGTTAGTTGCTAAAGCATTACACATGAATAGTGTTCGTAAAGATCGGGAGTTTGTCGCATTAAATATGGCAGCTATACCTAATGAGTTAATTGAATCGGAACTTTTTGGTCATGAGAAGGGGGCTTTTACAGGAGCCAATGAACGCCAAATTGGTCGATTTGAACAAGCTCATGGTGGTACTTTATTTTTAGATGAAATAGGTGATATGCCGATGTCTGCCCAAACTCGATTGTTAAGGGTTTTGGCAGAAGGGGTGTTTCATCGAGTAGGTGGCAGGCAAAGTATCCATACGGATGTCCGTATTGTTGCAGCTACCCATAGAGATTTGCACCAAATGGTTGCTCAGCATTTATTTCGAGAAGATTTGTTATATCGATTAAATGTGGTGTCGATTAAACTACCACCACTGAGGGAGCGTTTAAAAGATATTCCGTTGTTAGCGAATCATTTTCTCTCTAAGTTGGCGAAAGAAATGGTGATGACCGCTAAACAATTAAAACCAGAACTGGTCTCTTATTTGCAGCAATATCCCTGGGCTGGCAATGTCCGGCAATTGGAAAATTTATGTCGATGGTTTACGGTAATGTCATCAGCCAATCAATTAGGTGTCGATGATTTACCACGAGATTTTAAGCAAAATATTATGGTTGAAGCTTCTTGGCTTAAAAATTTAAAGAGTTGGTTACAACAAAACCTTGAACTTGAGAATTTTGAAACTATACAAGGTGCACAGCAACAATTTGAAAGAACATTACTTCGTGAAGTCAGTCTCCATTTTAATGGACATAAACAAAAAACCGCTAAGTGTTTGAACTGGGGTCGCAATACCGTTTCTCGAAAACTGAAAGATCTTTGATGGAAATATTTTAATGCTGCATATTGCTTTGTATGAACCTGAAATTCCCCCGAATACGGGTAACATTATTCGACTCTGTGCCAACACAGGATTCAAGTTACATCTCATTAAACCTTTGGGATTTGAAATGGATGATAAAAGAATGAGGCGAGCCGGATTGGATTACCATGAGTTTTCAAATACTCAACTCTATGATAATTATCAGGATTTTGCAGAGAAAATGCGTGGAAAAAGAATGTTTGCCTGTACTACAAAGGCACAGCAAGCGCCGAGTGACGTAGTATTCAAGGAAGATGATGTTTTACTGTTTGGGCCAGAAACTCGAGGATTACCGATGGATATCTTGCAGGGATTAGGTGAATCGCATTGGTTAAGATTACCGATGCTTTTGCACAGCCGAAGTCTTAATTTATCCAATGCGGTTGCTGTATTTACTTATGAAGCTTGGAGACAACTAGGGTTTTCTGGGGCAAAAAAATAGACTTATTCGCCCTCTAGCTTTAGGTCACGGGTGAGTAGTTGTTCTGCGGCTTGTTTTGGAGATAGTTTTTCGTAGAGCACTTGATAGATAACATGGACGATAGGCATGTCGATATTTAGTTTTTGACTCAGAGCATAGACTTCCTTGGTGTTTCTAACAGCTTCAACTACCTGACCAATTTGTGTTGCTGCTTCTTCAATAGAATGGCCTTTGCCTAAAGCTAAGCCAAAGCGTCTATTTCTGGATTGATTATCGGTACTGGTTAAAATGAGATCGCCAAGTCCCGCTAAACCATAAAGTGTTTCTTGCTTGGCACCAAGTGCTGTGCCTAAACGAGTGAGTTCGACTAAACCTCGAGTGATGAGTGCTGTGACAGTATTTGTGCCAAACCCCAATCCGTCTGCCATTCCAGCTCCGACAGCAATGATATTTTTAACCGCACCACCTAACTGTACGCCAATCATGTCATCTGTTCGG
>PCTP01000102.1:11330-28939 GCA_002770795.1 Gammaproteobacteria bacterium CG22_combo_CG10-13_8_21_14_all_40_8
TTAAATCATCTAAAAAAGCGCTATTATTCCCCGCCAATGTGCAGGCTGTTGGCAGATTTTGAGCAAGCTCTTTGGCGAAAGTTGGTCCAGATAATATGGCCATGGATCTTTCCGAACCAAGTTCTCGCGATACGCTATTGGATAAAAACAAACCTGTTTCAGGTTCTAAGCCTTTACTTGCCCAACAAATTCTTGAATCAGCCTGTAAGTAGGGTTTAATCATTGTCAAAGTAGGAACAAATGCATGGCTTGGGACAACCAGTAAAATATCACGACACTTAGCGATGAGTTTTTCAAGGTTGGCTTCAATGGATAGAGCGTCTGGGAAAATATAGCCAGGAAGATATTTCTCATTGCTGCGGCTATGAGCCATACACTGCAGCTGTTCTTTATCTCGTCCCCATAGGATGGTGTTATTGTTATTTCTTGCCAGAAGAATGGCCAGAGCAGTGCCCCAAGAGCCTGCTCCTAAAACCGCAATAGGGAATTTTTGACCATTCATCATACAAACTTACTGAATAGCGCTGCTGTCAGTGGCAACTTCAGATTGTTGAGCTTGAGCCTGTTCTCTCTGAATTTGTTGAGCAAACAATTGATCAAAATTTACAGGTGCTAACATTAATGGAGGGAATCCACCACGAGTTGTTAAGCTGGAAATTGTTTCTCGGATGTATGGAAATAAAATGTTTGGGCAGTATGCAGATAATGCGTGGCGCATTTTCATAGGGTCATTGATACCTTGAATTTCAAAAATGCCTGCTTGCTGAACTTCAGCGACATATAAAGTTGTGTCATTTTGAGTTGCCGTGACTGAAACCGTGACTTCTACTTCATAACGATGTTCTGCAGTGTTACGAGTTCTAGAGTTAAGCTCAAGCTTGACTTCGGGCTTATATTCTATCTCAAAAACATCAGGTGCATTAGGCACTTCTAAAGAAAGATCCTTTACAAATATTTTTTGTAAAGCCAGTTTGACCGGTTGATTTTGATTGTTTGCATTTTCATCAATAGCTGCTGCATTGGTTTCATCAGTCATAAATTTTATCCTGTTATATTTTTAATGGTTATTAATTAATGTATCAAGTTGGTGATTTCTTTCTAAAGCATATAGGTCATCACATCCACCAATAGGTTTTTGGTGAATAAATATCTGAGGCACTGTGTTTCCACCACTTAACTGCTGCATTTTTTGCCTTAAAGAAGAATCGGTGGAAACATCGATTTCCTCATACTCTAAGTTCTTTAGTTGTAAAAGTTGTTTGGCTCGGATGCAATAGGGACAGTAAGGTGTTGTGTAAATAACAATCTTTGCCATTAATATTCTCCCAAAGGTTAGTTCTGCACCACTGGCAAGTGATCTGCTAGCCATGATTGCATGCCACCTTGCAGCTTAAACACTCGTTCAAATCCTTCTTTCTTAAGGATGTTGGATGCGCCACTTGCTTGAATTCCCGCATTGCAAACCACAACAATGGGATTGTTTTTTGACTTTTCAAGTTCATGGAGTGATTTATTCAATTGTTCTAATGGAATATTGAGTGCATCGGTAATATGGCCTTTATTAAATTCTGCCTTAGAGCGAATATCTATAATTAAGGCATGATCCTTATTAAATAGAGTAATTAGCTGCTGAGTGCTAATTGAAGGGGAGCCTTGTTTGGATATGGAGGCAAACAATAGGCTGCCAGCAATGAGCCAAAGCGAAACCATTATCCAGTGGTGAGTAATAAATTCGATGACTTGATTTAACATAATAAAAGAGAGTCTTTTGATAACAATAAACCCAGCATTATAACCTGACTCTGCCAAAAGGTGCAGTAGCTTTACAATAAAACTCAAAAAAGACGCTTTGTTTCAGAGAAAAGCATCTTTTGTTACACTTTTTTGGTTGCATCATTAGGGTGAATCTTGCCATAGTTACTAAAAACAAGTAGAATTTCGCGCCCGACTGTCAATGGTGACAGTTTTGTATGGTATTCGAGAATTGACTCGAATGGCGATACGTTATTGAAATAGAGGTTGTTATGAAACAAGATATTCATCCAGAGTACAAAGCAATTACTGCAACTTGTGGTTGTGGAAATGTAATTGAAACCAAATCAACTTTATGCAGAGATATCAGTTTAGATGTGTGTTCTGCTTGCCACCCATTCTATACTGGACGTCAAAAAGTAGTAGATACTGGTGGACGTGTAGATAGATTTAAGAAACGTTTCGGTGCCCGTGCGACTAAATAATCTGACAATAGAGATAGATGTATACAAAAAAAGGGCGCTAATTAGCGCCTTTTTTTTGCTGTTTGGTTCGTCTGTAATTTATGCAGATAATCACCTTTGCCCCATTGTTGGTTATGGTGAGTCAATAAGGGTCTTAGAGGTTATTGACGGAGAAAGTTTCACTCTAGTTGATGGTGTTAGAGTTAGAATTATAGGAATTGAAGCCCCTAAAGAGGATAATAAATACCCTGAGAGATCTCAACCAGGTGCAGAGGAATCCAAATTATTCTTACAAAAGCTGATTAAACCAGGAGATGTTGTCAATCTCTTTTTTGATAAAAGAAATCAGGATAGATACGGACGTACATTAGCTCATGTAAGGCTTCAAAACAAAACAAATATTGCGGCATCTATTTTACAAAATGGCCAAGCTCAGGCTTTAGTATTGCCTCCTAACTTAAAATATTGGCAATGCTATCAAGACATAGAACAAAAAGCACAAAAGGATTCTGTTGGAATTTGGCGTTTTCCTTTTTATGGAAGTAAATCCACCGATAAGCTGACTAAAAACATCTCAGGTAATTTTAGACTTCATGGGAAAATAACTCAAAGGAAAAGTTCAAACAGGTATTTCTGGTATGGTTTAGATGATAAAATTTGGTTGGGGGTTAAAAAAAATGATTTGAATTATTTTCCCAACTATTATTTTGACGATTTTATAGGAGAAACTGTTGATGTGAGGGGCTGGGTTTATTTCAGCCATAACTCTTTTAGGATGAGGATTCGGCACCCCCAACAAATTACCAAACTACAGCCACATTAGCTGGTACTAAAAAGCTTTATTCGAGCATAAGCCATCGAGAGTTTAAAAAATATCCTTGTCATCCTTGTCATCCTTGTCATCCTTGTCATCCTTGTCATCTTTGTTTTCCCCTTTATCTTCCAAGCTATTTTGTGGATTAACCTTTTGAGAAAATGGATCAATATTATTCGGTTTGTCTGAATAGGTTTTTGGGACAAATTCATTTCGGAATATTTCAAAGATAGCTTTTTTATCGTCAGGACTGGCCAATTTACCTGTCTCAGGATCTATTCTTACCGTTGTTATACCTGGAGGTTGGGGTAAGGGGTTGTCAGGTCTGTTTTTCAAAATAGATTCCATATAATATTGCCAAATAGGCAGTGCTGCGCGGCCTCCAAATTCATTGGCGCCTAAGCTGCGGTTGGCGTCATCAAATCCAACCCAGACCGTTGTTGCAATTCTACCTCCAAAGCCCGAAAACCATGCGTCCTTATTGTCATTCGTTGTACCTGTCTTTCCTCCAACATCTAATCGACTTTGAAGTGGGCTACGGGTATCTCTAAGCCGTGTTGCGGCTGTGCCGCTGGTTATGACGCTATGGAGCATACTATTCATAATATAGTTATTTCTGGGTTCGACAATTCGAGTCGCCTGTTGTGTTAAGGCCACGGGTTGGGGAGGATAACCGATAAGTTTTGAAGCAGGCGGCGGCGACTCACATTCCGAACAGGCCGTTTTAGGGGTTGCTTGAAAGAGATAATTGCCATTCATATCTTCAATATGATCAATAAAATAGGGCTCAATATGAAATCCACCATTGGCAAAAGCCGCATAGCCTCCCACGACTTCTAAAGGAGTAAGTTGCGCAGTGCCAAGGGCAAGACTATCGACTTGTGGCAGGTTGGCCTCGGGAAAGCCAAACTTCATTAAATAATCAATGGCATAATTGACGCCAATTTTTCTTAAAATTCTAATAGAAACCAAGTTTATCGATTTTTTAAGGGCATACCTTAAACGAATGGGACCCAGAAAGTTACTGTCGTTTTTGGGGCGCCAAATAGTTTCTGCGGAATCATCAACAACAACAATAGGCGAATCATTAATAATACTGGCTGCAGTAAATCCTTTGTCTAAAGCTGCAGAATAAATAAAGGGTTTAATATTTGAGCCTGGCTGTCTTCTGGCCTGAATAACACGATTAAACTTGCTCAATGAAAAATCGAAACCACCTTCTAAGGCTCTTACGGCGCCATCATCCGTATTAATTGCTACAAAAGCTGCATTGGCTTCAGGGAGTTGCGCAAGTTGCCAAGAGTTCTTTTCATCAAGAAACACACGAACTTGGTCGCCAGCTTGCAATATTTGGCGGGCATCTTTTGGTGGTGCGGTCCAACGTCCGGCCGGGTTGAATTTTTTAGCCCAGTTGATTGCTTCCCAACTGAGTGTTTGCTGGACAAATTGCGGTTTTTGAGAACCAATTTGATGCTTGATCAAAACTTCAGCATTTTGTTGATCTACAGAAAGAACTACGGCAGGCCATAAACCACCAAACTCTGGAGTATCTTGTAAAACTGTTTGAATCGTTTCATTGGATTGCATTTGTTCTGTGGAAAGTTTTTGCTCGGGCCCTCTATAACCATGACGACGGTCATAATCAATTAAACCATCACGTAGAGCCGTTCTGGCGATGGCCTGATCATCTGAGCGTAATGTGGTATAAATCTTAAGCCCATCATTATAGGCTTTGTATTGTCCCACTTGCTTGATGAGGGCTTGTCTTGCCATTTCAGCGACATAAGGAGCCATAACTTCTGTTTTTGCCCCATGTAACCGGCCTGTAATAGGTTCTTGGATGGTTTTTTCATAGGTTTCTTTGTCAATGAAATTTTCAGCGTACATTCTCCATAATACATGGTTTCGTCTATTGAATGCTTTTGTGGGGTTTGACACCGGATTGTGGGTAGAAGGGCCTTTGGGGATACCTGCAATTAAGGCAAGTTGAGCCAGATTAAGTTGTTCAACAGTTTTTCCATAATAAATTTGAGCCGCAGCACCCACACCATAGGCACGATTACCAAAATTGATTTTATTCCAATAAAGTTCAAGGATCTTTCTTTTATCAAGAGCACCTTCAATTTTTAGTGATAAGAATATTTCCACAAACTTACGACTGAAGGTCTGTTCAAAGCTGAGGAAGAAGTTACGAGCGACTTGCATGGTAAGGGTACTTCCCCCTCCTTGTTTTCTACCACTGAGCAATAATTTTAAGCTCACTCTGGCAAGACCTAAGAGATCTACGCCTCCATGTTCATAAAATCGCTTATCCTCGGTCGCAATCAATGCTTGATTTAAGGCTTCAGGTATCTGTTCTATATGAATAGGAATACGATGTTTGTCTCCTATTTCGCTGATCAATTTGCCGTCTATGGTATAAATCCGCATAGGGGTTTGTAGCTGGACTTGTTTTAATGAATCGACATCAGGTAAAGTAGGCCAAGCATACATATAAGCTGCCAAAAACCCCATGTAGGCAATTAAAATGACTAAAAATGTGATGTACATCGCAAATTGCGATAGTGGGAGTAGCTTTTTCAATGCGAAACAACTATAAATAGAAATAATGAATGAATTATTGGTTCAGTATATCTGTATTTGACTATAAACGTGAAATTTTTTAAAAAAAAGGTGTAATTTCCCGTAGTTAGTTCTATTATTTAATGTTAAAACGGATGTATAGTCTGTAACCGTAGGTAGTCAATAGGAAAAATCTATGTTAGCTCAGCTTCTGGGGAAGAAAAAACTCTCGCTATTAGGGATAGACATTAGCTCCACTTCAGTCAAGCTATTGGAGTTGGGAAAGGTCGGCACAAGGTACCGCGTAGAAAGTTATATGGTAGAGCCTTTACCAGCGGAGGCTGTGGTTGAAAGAGAAATAAAGGATGTTGAGGCTGTAGGTGAAGCAATTAAACGAGTAGTTAGTCGTTCAAAGACTTCTTTAAAACAGGCTGCTGTTTCAGTATCTGGCTCTGCGGTGATTACCAAGGTCATTCAAATGCCAGCTGATTTGAGCGAAAATGAACTGGAAAGCCAAATTGATATTGAAGCCGATCAATATATTCCCTATCCCTTAGATGAAGTCGCTATGGATTTTGAGGTGCTAGGTGAATCAGAGAAATCCTCTGATCTTGTTGATGTTTTAATTGCTGCAAGCCGAATAGAAAATGTTGACACTCGTATTGAAGCGCTTGAGATTGGCGGTTTAGAAGCTAAGGTTGTGGATATTGAAATATATGCTTTAGAAAGGGCTTTCCAGGTTTTAAAAAATCAATTACCGGATGACAATGAAAATAAATTGGTGGCTCTGGTTGATATTGGTGCATCATTAATGACTTTAAGTGTTATCAGTAAAGGTAAAAGTATTTATAATAGAGAGCAAGTCTTTGGTGGATCTCAATTAACAGAAGAAATTATGAGACGTTATGGTTTGTCTTTTGAAGAAGCTGGCATGGCAAAGAAACAAGGGGGATTGCCAGACGATTATGAACCTGAAGTATTAGAGCCTTTCAAAGAGTCTATTTTACAGCAGGTGAGTCGGGCGCTACAGTTTTTTTATTCTTCTTCACAATTTGGAGAGGTGGATCATATTGTATTAGCAGGAGGCTGCGCTGCTATCGAAGGGTTAGATGAATTGATTGAAGAACGTTTGGGACATCCAGCCATACTAGCTAACCCATTTGCAGACATGTCATTGTCTTCAAAAGTCAATGCGCAGGCGTTAAGCAATGACGCACCATCATTGATGGTGGCTTGTGGCCTCGCATTAAGGAGTTTTGATTAATGGCTCAAATTAACTTATTACCTTGGCGTGCGGAGCTTAGGAAACAACACCAAAAGACTTTTCTCACCTATGTGGCTTTTGCTGCCATTATGGGTGTTGTTGTGATGTATGTTTTTCATATGTACATGCAAAGTATCATCGAAGATAAAAGTAGTCGTATAAAATTTATTGAGGGAAAAATTGCTTCTGTAGAAGCAAAGATTGCTGAAATCAAACAACTAGATCAAAAAAGAGAAGAGCTGAAAAATAAAATGGAATTAATTCAAGAATTACAGCGCAGCCGCCCTCAGGTGGTGCATTTATTTGATGCCATTCCAAGAGTGATTCCAGAGGGATTACATTTAACGTCGATTGTGCGTATTGGTAATCATTTAGATATTACGGGTAGTAGTGAGTCTAATACCCGAATCGCGTCTTTACTACGTAACATTGATGATTCTGAATGGTTAGGCAAAGCAGATGTCTCCTCATTTACCCAGAATGACAAAAGCAATATTCCAAGCCAAGGCTTTTCTGTGGTAGCGGAAGTCCTTTCTCCCAAGTCAGAAAAAGGAGATGAGTAATGGCTTTTGACTTAAATCAACTGAATGAACTTGATTTTGAAACTGTGGGATCTTGGCCTCAGCCTGTTAAGCTTGGCGCCTATCTAACAACATTTCTTTTGGTCATTGTCTTGTTTTATTATTTTGATACCAGTGATCAGCAGACACAGATATCAAGTATTGAAAAGAAAGAAGTGAGTTTAAAAGCAGAATTTGAAACCAAATACCGTAAAGCATCTAATCTTGATATTTACAGACAACAAATGGTTGAGATGGAACAGGTGTTTAAAAACCTATTACAACAATTGCCCACGGCAGCCTCCATCCCAGAGCTGATCGATGATATTTCTTTTTCTGAATCCGAAAGTGGCCTGAGCATCCAAGCAGGAGCTTTACGGGATGAAGTGAAAAAAGAGTTTTATTCTGAAAAGCCATTTAGTTTGGTGGTAACAGGACGCTATAATGAATTAGGACATTTTGTGAGCCGAGTTGCAAGCCTTCCCCGTATTGTCACCCTGCACGATTTTACAATTGTAATTGCTGATAGCTCCAAGCAAGCTAAAATAGGGCAAGATCCAGAATTGAAGATGACGATTGCAGCCAAAACCTATCGTTCCCTCAGTGATGATGAACTTGAAGCGGGAGGCGGCAAATAATGTTTAATCGTATAAAAAACGGGTTATTACTGTTATCTGGATTAATCATTCTATCTGGTTGTCAATATCATCACGAAGATCTAGAACAGTGGGTAAAAGAGGTTGAAAATAAACCAAAGCTTCCCGCTAGAAAATTACCGGAAGTTAAACCCTATTTAGCCTTTGATTATGCCGCTGGAAATCTTAATAGCCCTTTTATGAAAGTCGTACCTGAGGCTGACAGCACCTTAATAAATTTAAGTGCTTGTGACCCAAATGGCCCGAAACCGGATATTGACCGACGTAAGGAACCTTTGGAGAGAGTGCCCATTCAAAACTTAGCCATGGTTGGTTCTATGCTCTATGAAGGAGAAAATGTCGCTATTGTTTTGGATGCGAATACTGGGATACATCATCGAGTTAAAACAGGTCAATATTTAGGTTTAAATTATGGCAAAGTGGTTGACTTAACTGAAACAGAAATCAAGTTAACGGAAATTATTCCAAACGGGCAAGGCTGTTGGGAAACTCATGATATCAAGTTGCAGCTTGGTTTAACAAAGAATTGAAGGCAGGAGTGAATTCATGAATAATCAACCCACAGTACAAGCTTTTTTTCTAAGGAAAAGTATGAAATATTTTATTCAATTAGGTTTATTGTTTTTAGGCGTATCATCGTCTTTCTCAAGGGCAGCCTCGATTCAGGATATCGACTACAAGCAGCTGTCGGGTGAAAGAGTCGAAATAAGAATGAAAATGGATGAATTGGTGACGCCAAAGATTTTCAAAACAGAAAATCCTGCGAGTGTTTACTTGGATTTTGAGGGGGTTGATAGCCAACTCAAACAGAAAAAAATGGATGTTGGAACTGGCAATACCCGAAGTGTAACAACACTAACTGTGGGTGACAGAACTCGTGTGACCGTGAAACTACTTAAAATGCTTCCTTATGAAACGCGCACCGAAGGTAATGAGTTTGTGTTAGTCCTTGGAAAAACTTCTCTAACACAAACCAGTTCAACGTTTAATGACTCGAATCATTCGCAAAAAGATAAAACGAGTGATGTAAGTATCTCAAAAATCGATTTTAGAAGAGGGGAAAAAGGAGAAGGGAGAGTGATATTGGAGTTAACTAATTCCAACGCAAGTATCGACCTTAAGCAAGAAGGTAGTAAGGTGGTTGCAGATTTTTATAATACCGACATTAGCCCTGAGTTATTGAGAAAATTGGATGTTCTAGATTTTGGAACGCCTGCTAGAATGATAGAAACCGAAAAACGTGGATCTAATGTACGTATAGTGGTGAACGGCGGAGATTTTTTTGAGTATTTAGCTTATCAAGCAGATAATCGTTTTACGATAGAACTTAAGCCTTTAACAAAAGATGAATTAGAAAAAAAGAAGAAATCAGAGTTTAAATATACTGGTGAGCGTTTGAATCTAAATTTTCAAAGTGTTGAAGTAAGAACTGTATTACAGATTATCGCTAATCAGGTGCATTTTAACTTGGTTGCCAGTGATACAGTGCAAGGAACTGTTACGCTGCGATTGGAAAATGTTCCATGGGATCAGGCGCTTTCTATTATTTTGAAATCTAAAGGGTTGGCGCAAAGACAAAATGGAAATGTGTTAATGGTTGCGCCAACAGCGGAGATAGTTGCAAGGGAGAGACTGGAACTACAATCTGAAGCTCAAGTTGAGCAATTGGCACCATTGCAGTCTCAATATATACAAATTAATTATGCTAAAGCTGTCGATTTAGCTGGGCTATTGAAGCAAGGTGATAAAAATTCATTATTATCTGATCGAGGCACGGTGACTGTAGATGAGAGAACCAATAAAATCTTGGTGCAAGATACCGCGGCTAATATTGATGAAGTGTTGAAATTAGTTGAAACTTTGGACGTGCCTGTTAGACAGGTGCAAATTGAAACGAGAATTGTCACAGCGACAGATGGCTTTTCTAAAGAGCTAGGCGTTCGTTGGGGGTTATCGGACCAAAACTCACAGTCTGGGTTTTCGGGTTCTCTGGAAGGCGCTGAAGCTATAGCTTCAGGTATAACTCCCAGCATAGATAATCGATTGAATGTTAATTTGCCGATTGATGCAGCAGCAGGTCGTATCGGTTTAAATCTTGCTCGATTAACAGACGGTACTTTATTGGATTTAGAGCTAGCCGCACTGGAAAGTGAAAATCTTGGAGAGGTGGTTGCCAGTCCAAGAGTCACAACTTTGAATCAGCAAGAAGCTTATATTGAAACTGGACAAGAGATCCCCTTCCTACAGTCCACTTCTTCAGGAGCTGCTGCATCATCTTTCAAAAAGGCGGTATTAAGTCTGCTAGTGACTCCTCAGATCACACCGGATGATAGCATTGTTTTAGATCTTAAAGTGACTCAGGATACAGTGGGTCAAACAACAACCGATGGTAATGTTGCGATTAATACCAAAAGGTTAAATACCAAGGTATTGGTCAAAAATGGCGAAACCATTGTACTGGGTGGCATTTTCCAAAAAAGATTAAATACTGATGTGACAAAAGTACCTGTACTGGGTGACTTGCCTGGGGTGGGATTCCTCTTTAGGAATAAAGTAAAAACAGAAACCAAGGAAGAACTATTGATTTTCGTCACACCAAAAATTATTAAACAAATCGCTCATTAATCTGTATAATCACCAGCTTGCACATGAACTGTGCAAGCTTTTTATTCTATATTCATTTGTTTAAGTAAAAAAGAATAGGTTTTGAAAACTAATTATGGCATTTACCCGTAATATTTTTTTGGTTGGTCCCATGGGGGCTGGCAAGTCCACTATTGGAAAACAACTAGCACAACAGCTTAAAATGGAATTTTTTGACTCAGATAGAGAAATAGAGTCAAAAGCTGGTGTGGATATCGACTGGATCTTTGATGTTGAGGGTGAAGCCGGCTTTCGCGTAAGAGAAACAGAGATGATCAAGGAACTCACTGAGAAACAGGGCATTGTACTTGCGACAGGAGGAGGCGCGGTTGTAGAACTTGAAAACCGTAAGGTTTTGGGTGGACGAGGCGTGGTGGTTTATTTGGATGTATCCCTTGAACAACAGCTGGAAAGAACTCGCCGCGACAGAAGACGTCCCTTGATCAGCCAAGCGGATAATCCAGAGGAAGCCATAAAACGCTTACATGATGAACGCGCACCCATTTATGAGGAATTATCAGACTATAAAATCAGTACTGATCATGGAAGTGTACGCCAAGTCGCCAAACAAATTGTTGATTTACTACTGTCGGAAGACTAGTGGAGCGGCAACTTGTTGTTGAAACAAAATCTGGCCGTTATTCAATCCTTATTCGGCCAAGTCTTTTAGATGACTGTTCTGAGCTTCAAGCCGTTGTTGCAACACAAACAGCCTTTATTATTTCTAATGAAACTATCTCTCCATTATATCTAGCAAAGATCCAATCTCTACTAAAGCGACCTGCAAAATTTTTTATCCTTCCCGATGGTGAAAAATACAAGAATATTACCTATTTTAATAAAATAATCTCTCAAATGCTGGAAAACACCTTAGGCAGAGATAGTATATTGATTGCTTTGGGTGGTGGCGTTGTAGGTGATTTAACTGGGTTTGTGGCGGCTTGCTATCAACGTGGTATTCCATTTATTCAAATACCTACAACGCTGTTGGCTCAGGTCGACGCTTCTGTAGGGGGAAAAACAGCGATTAATCATGACTTAGGTAAAAACATGATAGGCGCTTTCCATCAACCGAGTTTAGTCATCATTGATCCATTATGTTTAACGACATTACCCGATAGAGAATTCCGTTCTGGTTTATCCGAAGTCATTAAATATGGATTAATTCTAGATCATGACTTCTATGTATGGATAAAGCAAAATTTGCAGGAAATTTTGCATAAGAATACTGAAACCTTATCAAAAATGATTTATAGATGTTGCCAACTCAAAGCGATGGTTGTGAAAGAGGATGAAAAGGAACAAGGGATAAGAGCTTTGTTAAACTTAGGACATACTTTTGCCCATGCTATCGAAGCCGAAACCCGATATTCACAGTTTTTGCATGGAGAGGCTGTTTCAATAGGACTTTATGCTGCAATGAGGTTATCTGAATCCCTAGGCTTTATGGCGGCTTCTGATACTCAAGAATTGAGACAACTTCTAACTCAATGTCAATTACCGACAGAAATACCATCTAGCTTGAATATTCAAAATTTACTAGGTCACATGAAAAGAGATAAAAAAAACGCATTAGGACAGATTCGTTTTATTGTGAATAAGGCCAAAGGAAATGCTTGTATTCTACCTGTTAATGATGAAAAATTGATAGCTAAATCTTTTCCTATATTCGACACCACCCAATAAAGTATGGGTATCGTAAATACAGTTCAATATATTGAAGCAAATTGAGAAATGTGATGAGTTTAACGACCAGAATCGCTAATGATAGCCAAGAACAGGAGTTGGTAAAGCCTGTCCCCTTTATGTGGGCTAATTTTGTTGAGGCTGCTGATGAGCTAGAATCGTTATTTTTATATGGTCCGAGTGTAACTGCTGTGCTTGGTGCAGATGGTGTCGGTAAAACTCGCTTAATCGATTATTTGCAGCATGAGTCAGACAATGTGATTCTAATTAGAATCAACGCAAACCCTTTACTTTCAGTGGCTCAACTGATGTTAATGATTTCCGAACAGTTATTCTTGCTGAAGCCAAGCGAAGATCCAGTGGCGATTCATCATCATCTTCAAAAAAGTGCCAAAGATCACCCCGTGATATTTTTAGTGGATGATGCTCACCACCTTTCTCTTGAACTGATGAAGGTATTACTTTCATTTTTGGGTGAAATTAAGCAAGTTCCAGAGGTGCCTATTCGCTTATTTGCTTTCGTAGCCAATCGCTTTAATGACAGGCTGATTTTTGATGAAACAGGCATGATCGATAAAAACTCACTCTATAAGCTAACTTTGACGGGATTTTTACAGAGTGAAATGACGAGTTACTTGGGTTACCAACTGAAGTTATCCGAAGAAAATATTGAAAATAAATTAGGGGAAGATAAGCTGAACAAACTTTGGGACGCTTCTATGGGAAATTCCGCTAAATTACAACAAGCATTAAAACAAATGTTGATTGAACCACTGGTTTCTAAACAGAAAAAATTCAATATACAAGGAATTAATTCAAATGTATTTTTTAGAGCGAGTTTAGCACTCTTGGGGTTATCCCTATTAGTTATCGCATTTTGGGGGACTCAACGATCAAGCACCAATGAGAAAGCCCCTCTAGCAACTGATGCTGCCCAGGTTGTTGCAAATAAAATCCCTGAAAAGGAACCTGAAGAAAAAGACTCCACGCATTCTGTAGATGACAAGTTAGCGCAGGGGGATAGCGCAAGGAGCATTGCTCAACCCAGGGTGCAAGAGATAGCAAATGCACCGCAGTTTCAAAAGTCATTAAAAGATATCGAGGACAAACCATCAGACAACCACTCGACTGAAGAGCGTGTCAATAGTCACCCTGTTCCGCCTGTTCCGTATAACGAAGCGTATGACGAAGTGACGGACATGGCTTCGAAACTGGACATGGCTCCTAAAGAATTACCCATAACTCGTGATGAGAGTGAAGTTTACGCTGAATCAGTAAACGACGCTCTGCCGAAACCTTTGACGCAAGCTCTGCAAAAAGAAAATACAGCCAAACAAGCAACAAATGACAATCAAAATGCAGAATCCAAGACAAAAAAAACGGATAAGCCACAACTGGCTGATACAATTAAAATATTTGAACTGACTGAAGATGAAAAATGGTTAATGGACAGAGATCCAACACATTTTACTATTCAAATAGTAGGACTTCGTCATCCAGCCGAAATGAGTGAATATATTCGCCCCTTTAAGAAATATGGCCAGTTTTATGTGTACCAAAGAGTATTGAAAGGAGAGTCTTGGTACTTTTTAGTGACGGGTGATTATCATAATGCTGACTTGGCGCGAGACGCCTTGAAAAAACTACCGCTGGCATTGCAAAAAGCCAAACCTTGGATTAAAACATTTGCGGTGGTTCAGGGTCAGATAACCAGAGAGAAATAGCTTGTGATGGGTTGATTCCAATGAATTATGAGTGGATGTCTGGTACAATGAGTGTTCGGTACAATGAGTGAGAACTTATCTGTGCATTATCGGGAGAGTATTTTGGTCGAATTAAAAAATGATAACTATCTTAGGGCTGCCTTAAGTCAACCTGTTGATGAAACCCCTGTTTGGATGATGCGACAAGCTGGTCGCTATTTGCCTGAATATCGGGAAGTGAGAGCTCAAGCTGGTGATTTTATGCAACTCTGTAAAAATCCAGAACTGGCCTGTGAAGTCACCTTGCAACCCGTCCGCCGTTATCCTCTTGATGCTGCTATTTTGTTTTCTGATATTTTGACCATCCCAGATGCCATGGGATTGGGTCTTTACTTTTCTACGGGAGAAGGACCTAAATTTAAACACCCTATTAAAACTGCCGCAGATGTTGACAAGCTGATGGTGCCAGATATCGCGGCTGAATTGTCTTATGTGACGGATGCAGTTAGCTTGATACGAAAAAACCTGAAGGGTGAAGTGCCTCTGATTGGCTTTTCAGGTAGTCCTTGGACATTGGCAACCTATATGGTTGAAGGGGGGTCCAGTAAAGATTTTCGCCACACCAAAGGTATGCTGTTCACTGATCCTAAAACACTACATAAGATGTTAGACATTTTGGCTAAATCTGTGATTGAATATCTCAATGCTCAGATAGACGCTGGGGTTCAGGCCTTGATGATCTTTGATACCTGGGGTGGCGTTTTAACACCTTCAGATTATCTTGAGTTTTCATTAAATTATATGACACAAATTATTGCAGGTTTGAAAAGAGAAAAAGATGGCCATCGTATACCTGTCACGCTCTTTACTAAAAATGGAGGTCAATGGTTAGAATCTATCGCAGATTCTGGTTGTGATGCTGTGGGTGTGGATTGGACAACCGATCTAAAGGATGCGCAATCAAGAGTGGGTCATAAGGTAGCCATACAAGGTAATATGGATCCTTGTGTTTTATATGCAGATCCACAAAGAATTGAGCAAGAAGTGGCTAAAATTTTAGCTTCATTTGGTGCAAATGAGGGTCATATATTTAATTTGGGACACGGTATTCATCAATATGTTTCACCAGACAAACCAGCTGTTCTAGTGGATGCTGTTCACCGTCTTAGCCGTCCATACCACCAAAAATCATAAAGTGATAAAGGGACAAGGGGAGAAATATGCAAGATTTGCATGAAAAATTTCTACAACAACGCCAAGCCTATAACAAAACTCCCTTTGCCAATTTAAGTGAAAGATTACAAAGATTATCTGCGTTAGAAGCGATGTTAAATGCAAAGTCTACTGATTTTGCAGAGGCCATCGCACGAGACTTTGGTTGTCGCCATGTTGATGAAACGCATCTTTTAGAAGTCTACCCTTCTCTGGCGGGATTGAGACATGCGAAGAGGCACTTGAAAAAATGGATGAAGCTGGAAAAAAGATCCGTTGCCTGGACTTTTCAACCGGCAAAGGCGAGGGTGATGTACCAACCATTAGGTGTCGTGGGTATTATTGTTCCTTGGAATTACCCCTTATTTTTAGCCATTGGGCCGATGATTGCCGCGATAGCCGCTGGCAACCACATGATGGTCAAAATTTCTGAGTCAACGCCTCAATTTGGTGAAGTTTTCGCGAAAGCCATTGCTGAATATTTTCCGGATGATTTTATTTTAGTCGTGAATGGTGATGTTGAAATCGCCCAAGCCTTTACAGAACTACCCTTCGATCATCTTTTGTTCACAGGCTCAACCTCAATCGGCAAAAAAGTGATGGCCAGTGCTGCGCAAAACTTAACACCGGTGACATTAGAGTTAGGGGGAAAGTCGCCAACACTTCTTGATAGAAATATTGATTTAGACAAAACATGCCAACGAGTGATTATTACCAAGCTCTTTAATGCGGGACAAACCTGTGTCGCGCCTGATTATGTGCTGATCCCAGAAGAGGATTTAGAAGGCTTTATTACCTCATCTAAAAAATGGGCTGCACATTATTACCCTAAAGGATTGGCGGTAGATTTTACCAGTATCATTAATGAAGCTCAGTATCAGCGTCAATCTGGATTGGTTGAAGAGTTAAGGCAAAATCAGATCCGTTTGGAACCCTTGTTCGATGATCTGGATGATGATACCAATCACAAAATTGTCCCTCAACTGGCCATTAATCCTGATAATCATTTAATGGCCATGCGACAGGAAATTTTCGGACCCTTGTTGCCGGTGGTGACTTATAAGAATTTTGAAGCCGCTATCCAGTGGATTAATGAAAGAGATAGACCACTGGCGCTGTACTTTTTTAGTCAAAACAAAAAAAATATTCAAACGGTACTTGAACAAACTCATGCTGGCGGTGTGGCGATTAATGAATGTTTATTACATGTGGCACAAGAAAACTTGCCTTTTGGTGGTGTTGGACCGAGCGGTATGGGGCATTATCATGGAAAAGATGGATTTCTCACTTTCTCTAAGGGAAAGGGCATTTTTTATCAATCATCTATAAATGGTGCTGGTTTATTAACGCCACCCTACAAGGGGTTCACTAAAACCCTACTAAAATGGTTGTTACGCTGGGCTTAAGTCTTATCTATGACTCCCGTTAGGGCACATATAGAGGTGTTTATTGTTATCACGTCGTAAATTGTTGAAGATCTCCATGATGGGTGGAGCGGTTTTAGCCGGAGCCAGTGCCTTCTATTGGATGATACCCTCAGATAATTTGGATTCATTGCCCTCAGATAAAGCTTTAGAGTTTTTGAATGATAATGATCGCTTGATCTTATTGGCATTGATTCCTGTCATGCTAGAGTCAACAGCCTTAGATAGCGATGCAATTAAGCAGTGCATTGCAAATATTGACGCGATCATCGTTAGCATGTCCTTGAAAACCCAACAAGAAACGCGACAGCTATTCGACTTATTGGGAAATAAGCTGGGGCGTGTATTGATGGTTGGTATATGGTCTAACTGGACTCAAGCCAGTCATGAAGATGTTGTCCTCTTTTTGCAACGCTGGCAATCACATTATCTTGAACTATTGCAGGTAGCCTATGAGGGGTTACATCAAATGATTATGGCGAGCTATTATGGAGAAGAAACGAGCTGGTCCCAAATAGGTTATCCTGGCCCCCCCCAATTATCATGACAGCATCCTATAACAACCCTTTTCTGAAAAACGCGCATTGGCAAATTCTAAATGGAGAGACAATAGAGGCTTCTCAAAATTTAGAGGCGGATGTTGTTATCATTGGCTCTGGAGCCGGAGGTGGGATCAGTGCAGAAATCCTATCCAAGCAAGGATTGAAAGTGATTGTCGTGGAGGAAGGTGCGCTTCGCACTTCTTTGCATTTTGAGATGCATGAAAAAAAGGCCTATCCTGAACTTTATCAAGAAAATGCCGCTCGAAAGACCCTCAATAAAGGAATCAATATTTTACAAGGAAGGACTGTGGGAGGATCGACCACGGT
>PCTP01000102.1:28962-29681 GCA_002770795.1 Gammaproteobacteria bacterium CG22_combo_CG10-13_8_21_14_all_40_8
CTCCCGATGAAGTGCTGAAGCATTGGCGTTCTGAATACCAAGCTAAAGGTCTGTCAACCAATGAGATGAAACCTTGGTTTGAGTGGGCTGAAAAGCGCTTAAATGTTCATCAATGGCAACTAGCGCCCAATGAAAATAATCATCTTTTAAAATTAGGGGCAGAGTCTTTGGGTTGGCATGCTTCGGTCATTTCTCGCAATGTGAAAGCCTGTTTGAATTTAGGCTATTGTGGGATGGGGTGCCCGGTGAATGCCAAGCAATCTATGTTAGTGACAACCATTCCAACGGCTTTAGAACAGGGCGCAACCTTGATTACCCGCGCCAGAGCGCATCAATTGGTGCATGATAATCATCAAGTGAGTGGCGTTGTATTGCATTTGATGGATCAGCTAGGGCATCAACGAGCGGGTATAGAACTAAAAGTACATGCCAGGCATGTGATCCTAAGTGCAGGCGCTATTGGTTCTCCAGCCATATTACTGCGCTCTAAAGTGCCAGATCCTTATGGTTTAATTGGCTCAAGAACTTTCCTGCATCCAGTCACAGGATCTGCAGCTTTATTCGAACAAGAAGTTGCGGGATTTTCGGGGGCGCCACAAAGCATTTATAGTGATGAACATCTCTGGCCAAAAGACGCCAGTTTGGGATTTAAATTGGAGGTTCCTCCTTTACATCCATTATTAATTTCAACCGTAGTCAATGGTTTTGGGGCAGAGCAT
>PCTP01000102.1:29691-31038 GCA_002770795.1 Gammaproteobacteria bacterium CG22_combo_CG10-13_8_21_14_all_40_8
TGAAACAATTCTCTCATCTTCAAGCCACGCTTGCTTTGCATAGAGATGGTTTTCATCCAGAAAGCGCTGGAGGGCAGGTCGTACTAGATGAATATGGCTATCCTCACTTAGATTATGTGATGAGTAATTATATGTGGCAGGGAATGAAAAAATCTTATTTTGCTATGGCTGAGTTGCAATTTGCTGCAGGGGCGAAAACGGTTCAAGCAATGCATGCAGACAGTGAAATGATGGCAAATTGGAAACAGGCAAAAAAAGAGTTGCAGCAATTAAGCATGCAGAATATCAAAGTAAAATTATTCAGCGCTCATGTCATGGGCGGATGCCGACTTGGAGACGACCCGAAAAATGCCGTGGTGAATAGTCAACTAGAGCATCATCAGCTACAGGGCTTAAGTATTATTGACGGCTCGGTTTTCCCAACCAGTGTCGGTGTGAATCCTCAATTGAGTATTTATGGATTAAGTGCTAAGAGTGCAACCGCGTTAGCAGAGAGAATTAAATAACCTCAGCTTTTTTAAAACGGAGGTTATGCTCTGAATACCCATATTCAGGGCGTTGTGATTATTTCATGAAAGCAAAAACTTCACTGGCTATTTTGATGGTGTTTTCGATGTTTTCGTCCGTGTGGGCTGATGACATAAAAGCCGCTTCAAAGGCGCTGGGAGCCAGATAAATGCCATTTTTCAACAAGCCATTGAAAAACTGGTTGAACTGCTCAACATGGCATTTTTTTACCTCATCAAAATTTCTAACTTCAAGTTGGTCGGTAAAAAATATGCCAAACATTCCCCCCACCTGATTGGTGCAGAGTCCTATGCCATGGGCTTTGGCAGCCTGTTTCAAGCCATGGGTGAGATGAGAAACCTTCTCCACGATATTTTGGTAAAATCTGGGTTCTTGAATGATTTTTAAAGCAGCCAAGCCTGCAGCCATCGCTACAGGGTTACCAGATAAGGTGCCTGCTTGATAAATTGGGCCGGATGGAGCCAAGTGCTCCATCATGATTTTTTTACCACCAAAAGCGCCAACAGGCATGCCACCACCAACAATTTTACCTAATGTGGTTAAATCGGGCATCACATCATAATGCTGTTGCGCGCCACCCAAAGCAACCCTAAAGCCAGTCATGACTTCATCAAAGATGAGCACGGCTCCATATTGATCACAAAGCGCTCTTAAACCTTCAAGAAAACCTTCTTGAGGGGGAATACAATTCATATTTCCGGCAACAGGTTCTACAATAATCGCAGCAATAGCGTCAGGTTGTTGCTCGAAGAGCACTTTGACGGAATCAAGATCATTATATTGTGCGACGAGGGTATGCTTGGCAAAATCTTCGGGGAT
>PCTP01000102.1:31110-32040 GCA_002770795.1 Gammaproteobacteria bacterium CG22_combo_CG10-13_8_21_14_all_40_8
ATGATAACAGCCTTCAAATTTTATAAAATTATCTCGATGGGTATAACCGCGCGCTAATCGTATGGCGGACATGGTGGCTTCTGTGCCTGAACTCACCATACGCACCATTTCAAGGGAGGGCACTAAATCACAAAGCAACTCAGCCATCTCAACTTCAATAGCGGTGGGTGCACCAAAACTTAAACCCATGGAGGCTTTGTTAATGACGGCTTGGAGTACTGCTGGATGATTATGGCCCATAATCATTGGTCCCCACGAACCCACATAATCAATGTAGCGATTTCCATCGACATCAAAAAGATAAGCCCCTTCTGCGCGTTCAATAAAAGGAGGAACACCGCCAACGGCTTTATAGGCTCGAACAGGAGAGTTAACGCCGCCGGGGATAAACTGCTGGGCCTTCTCAAAATACTGACTGGATTGGGTCATATTGATATCTCTTGTGATCAAATATTAAATGGAAGGGCTATTTTTCAAATCGTCGTCCGGTAAACCAGTTAACCTCTCTGGCGGTATTTTCAATTTGGTCTTCAACACCTAAAATGAGTGCAAAGAGAGCCATTCTCACTAAAATACCATTGTCGGTTTGACGGAAAATGGCAAGATTAGGATGTTCATTCAAATCATTGTCCAATTCGTTCGCTTCCATTCTGGAGTCTCTAGGAAGTGGATGCATAATGACTGTGGTCGGTTGGCAGAATTGAGAGTAAACGAAATGATTTAAGCGGTAAGCACCACGGAATTTATCTGCGGCTTCTTTAGACGAAAATCTTTCTTCCTGAATGCGCGTTTGATAAACAATGTCGACATCATGAACACCCTCTTCCATAGAGGCTGTTTCTCTCACATCGTGCCCCTTCTCAATAAGGTACTCAACGATCTCAACAGGCATCGCCAGTTCAGGAGGAGCAACGAAGGTAAACTGAACAT
>PCTP01000102.1:32097-32510 GCA_002770795.1 Gammaproteobacteria bacterium CG22_combo_CG10-13_8_21_14_all_40_8
CACCAATCATGGCGACTTTAACGCCATCGAGTTTGGCATCAAACCGTGCCAACTCTTTACTCATGGTATAGAGATCGAGTAAGGCTTGGCTGGGATGTTCATTGGAGCCATCTCCCGCATTGACAACGGGCACTCTGGAGGCTTTGGCAAATTGACCGACAGAACCTTCCATCGGATGGCGCATGACGATAACATCGCTATAACCTGAAATTACCTTGGCTGTGTCATACAGACTTTCTCCCTTAGAAAGGGATGATGTTTTTAATCCTGTGGTTTCTCTGACCTGACCACCTAATAGGTTAAAAGCACAACCAAAGCTGATGCGCGTTCTGGTGCTAGGTTCGAAAAACATATTATTTAAGATGGCGCCCTCTAGTACCCTAGTGACCCTTTGGCGGTGGGCGTAGGGTAGC
>PCTP01000102.1:32516-39388 GCA_002770795.1 Gammaproteobacteria bacterium CG22_combo_CG10-13_8_21_14_all_40_8
TCTGCTACATCAAAAATTTGGTCTAATTGGGTTCGACTAAATTGACTGACACTTAGAATGTGCTTACCAGCAAAATTTCTCATAGACGTAGCGACCTTTGTATATAATTAGGTGAATAACAATAATGGTTATCTTGGTTGTCTTTAAAACCATTTTCACTCAAAGGGACTTTAGTCGAGAAATAAAATGGTTTTGTAAGATTCAGTAGAGGTTGCCATATTATAACAAACCTCAATGGAATGCGAGAGTCGGGTCGCTTGTGGGTATAAATCTAGAAGGGTTTTAACACCGCAAGAAGGATGATGCCGATTAAGGGAACTACAGGAATTTCATTCATGAGGCGAAAAAATTTTTCCGAGTGCAGATTCTTGTCTTGAGCAAAAACCTTTAGTAATTTTCCACAATAGAGATGAAACGCCACAAGAACCAACACCAGCAGGAGTTTAGCATGCAGCCAGTGGCTGTCTTTAAACCAATCCCCACCCATAAGATGAATCATCCACAAACCCAAAGCGATTGTCACGACTGCTCCAGGGGTAGTGATCCCATAATAGAGTTTTCGCTCCATGACTTTAAATCTTTTGTTAGATTCTTCATCATGGGACATGGTGTGGTAAACAAAGAGCCTTGGCAAATAAAATAACCCAGCGAACCAAGTCACCAGGGCGATGAGGTGGAAGGCTTTTATCCACAAATAAGTCATTGTTTGTATTCCTTTTTTTAGAGTTTAAAAACGAAAGAGGATATTTGTACTGGATTTCTTCAAGTCTGAACATATTCTGCTAGAATTAGTTGATAGAGTCAAAACAAACGAGACTTTTAAAAAACGTTTTTAAAAGAACAATGTATTCACTATGGCGTTCTCAACTTTAAGTGATGATAAAAATGAAACAAGCTGTCAGTCTAGTCCTTAGCTTTGTGTTAATTATGTTGGCTCTTAGCGCTACCATGCCTACAATTTTCCCTTTTTGGATGAGTTGGGGGATGGTTGGGATTGGGTTGGCGATCATATGGGGAGGCTTTGCGCCATCTTTTTTGGCTCTAGAACTGATATTACTTCGACATAATATTAAAGTACCCCCTTTTTGGAACTGGAAACAAACTATCGAGGCATTAGATGAAAAAATTATTGAGAAAATGCGTTCAGTGGAAAGAGTCCCTTTGCATTTGGCGGAAACGGTTCGTAAACAGGAATATGTCGATCAACAAACTAATTTGGGAAATCGCCGTTTTTTTGATGCAAGATTAGATGTTTTTTTACTTCCTGAACAGAGAACGGGTGAAGGTCTGCTGATTTTGGTGGCGTTAACAGGAATCGATGAATGGGAACAATCGGAAGATAACCAAGTGACCACCCGAGAAGAGTTAATACAGCAAAGTGCTATCCTGCTCGGTAATGCGTTAAAAGCATACCCTCATGCTGTTTTATCCAAAAGGGGAAAATCTGATTTTGCGATTTTTATTCACCCCGTACCTAAGAATCAAAATCATAAAATTGCAGATAAACTTGAGCAAGCTTTGAACTCATTACCAATTTCTCACAGTTATTTAAGTGATAATTTTTTTCATCTTGGGCTTGTCAGGGTTGGAACTCAGGCAACGACTAGACATGATCTATTAGCTAAAGCCGATTTAGCATTAAGAAATGCTCAGTTAAAAGGTAGTCGAGGTTGGTTTGAACTTGAAGATGAAGAGGAAACCATGGCTCGCGGTATGGTGCAATGGCGAACATTGTTTGAAAGTACTATTAATCAACAGAAAGTCAGATTATGGGTTCAACCTATTCAATATTTCCAGTCTCATGAAATTCTTCATTCTGAAATTTTTGCTCGACTGGTGGATATGAACGGTGTAGATGTGAGTGCCGATGAATTTATCCCAATGGCTATGGCCAGTGGTTTTATGGAGAGAATTGACCGAGTGATTGTCGATCAGGTCATCAAGTGGATGATTTATCAAGATCAAGCGCAGCATCCTGTTTGTGTAAATTTGTCTACAGAATCCTTATTAAGTACACAATTTATCGATTGGCTCATTCAACGACTGTCCATCAAACCCTCTCTTATTCAAAATTTTATTATTGAGTTCGCTGAGCGACCTTTAGCAGGAAGTGAAGAGAGCCTGATTGAAGTGATGCTGAAACTAAAAAATCTAGGTGTGCGGGTTGGTATCGATCATGTGGGAGAGCAATTGGTCACCTTAGATTATTTGGAACGTCTACCTATAGATTTTGCAAAAATTCACCGCAGTGTTATCAATAAAATTGGTCGTAGTCAAATTCAACAAGAAGAGATATTTATTGAATCCCTCTCTCAGGTTGCCCAAACTAAGGGGTTTCAATTGTTGGCTGAAGGTATTGAGTCTGCTGCACAGTTAGAGCGCTTGGTTAAAGATGGAGTTGTTGGCGGCCAAGGTTATTTATTAGGAACACCTATCCCATTAGAGAAACTCAGAAGCGTCTAACCTGAATCAAAAGATAGTCAAAAAAAAGCCCATTCATTGAGATAATGGGCTTTTTAGATAAAGCTTATAAGTTGTTAGTTCAATTAAAACTTGTATTCCATGCCGATGGCTAATGCAGAATCATTACCATTGCTTGCACCTAGATCTTGAACTGTGTACCAAGCAAAAACTTTAGCTTCTTTTGATAATTTGTGATCAATGCCTAAGGACGTTGATTTTTTGTACTTAATCTTGCTGCTGATCCCCAGTTTCCAAATGTCAGAATCGGCATACTGGATTTTGAAAGTATTGCTATCCATTTTATAAGCCGCGCTTACTAAGAATCCATCTTGTGTATCAACGCTGTTATCAGTTGTTTCATAAATGAATCCTAACTGAACTTTCTCCAGATTATATTGAGCTGCAAAACGAGTTGTATCAATACCTTGGCCATCTACATCCGCGTCATTTGACAGACCTAAATACAAATCTTTTGCATGGTATGTGATAGAGGCTGAAGTACCATCTGCAATACCATCATTGCCAGTAGAAGGGCTTTCTCCAGGAATCACCGCAATGTTTGCTTGGAAGTGATCGCCAAATTTAGGCGTAGAGTACTGAAGAATATTAGAGGCACGATTTTCACCATTGAATATATGCTTTATATCACCAGTATAATCATTGAATAAATCAATTTTGTTTTGTAAAGCTTTCGTTGGTGTGTCATGACGACCAACAAATACTTTACCGAAATTGCCTTTCAAACCAACGATTTGATTTCTTGATTGAATGTTGTTGTCAGAACCTTTTGATTTATCGGTGACATCCACTTCCCATTCAAGTTTATAAAATACTTCTAATGAGTCAGAAATAGCAGATTTACCTTTAAGACCAAAACGTGAAGCATTACTCACTAACTCAGTTAAAGTATCTCCATTGGCTAAATCGTCTGCTTGCAATGAAACATTGATTTTTCCATACACTTCAACAGATGGTGTTTCAGCTTGTGCGAAAACAGGTAATGCTGCTGCAATGGATAATGCGATTAAATTTTTGTACTTCATTTAAGTAACTCCGGGCACTAATGACAGATGGGTAAGAATGAAAAGGTTTGACGTAAATTATCAGTTGGATTTAGGTCAAACATCCGTATTTAATTTGTAGTGATTATATTTTTGTAATATGACAGTTTCGTGTCACTCATGAACGTTTTCTCAATAAAGTTGTCATATTTGTTCAGAATCAGCTACTATGGAGGGAGGATGTTTTTTTATTTTCATAAAAAACAATAACATGGGTGGTCTTTGTGTATGAAAAATTTAATGCTGTTTTCTGTTTTATTTTTATCTTCAAATCTAGTGCAGGCTGTTGAATTAGATAAAACAGCTTCATCGATACATTTTATTTCAATTAAGAAGGATGCTATTGGTGAAATTCATCGCTTTAAAAATTTTGAATTGCAGGTTCAAGCTGATGGTAAATTTAAACTGGATATTGATCTGAAAACTGTTGATACTTCTGTGGCCATAAGAGATCAACGATTACGAGATCTATTGTTTGAAACCATTCGCTTTCCAATGGCCAGCATTTCTGGTGAAGTCAATCCTTCAATTTATCGGGTTCTAAAAGCGGGTGATACTCTGTCAAATCAAGTGGCGGCTGAGATTTATCTGCATGGTATGAAACAAACGCTGACTATAGCCGTACAAATTACCAAGCTTTCTGATAATAGTCTCAGAATTGATGCCGAACCTTTTATCTTAGATGCTAAGTTATTTGGATTTAGCAACGGGATCGACAGCCTTGCAAAAATAGCTGGATTGAATGCCATCAGTTCTGCAATTCCTGTCTTTTTCAGTTTAAAGCTACATCTATAAGCTGTGATACCTGGAAATAGGGGTATATAAGCTAGGAGCCTGTCCGAGAATAGACTCCTAGTTGAGGTCAATTAGAGTGATTGCATTGAAAGGTATTTCAACGCTGCGCTCAAATAGCTGTCGATACCTTGTGCTAAAGCAACTGCAGATGTTTTGATGGGGATATCTGGCATAATCTGATGAGATTTATCCGCTTGAATAATTTTAGCAACAGGTATCATGAGTTGTAAGTGAGTGTTGGGTAAGGTGACTGTTATAGGATAACCATACTGAATACCACCTAAACTACCTGGTTGCTCTCCTATCAACAGACCTCGATGTCGCGTTTGAATTTCATTCACAAAAAATGCACATCCTGAAAAGCAATAGCCATTCGTGAGAACCAGTATTTTCCCACTAAATTGAGTTTCTTCTCGAGCTAAGGGCTCAGGATCAATGTGTTGAGTGATCAGATCTCCATTATCTGCAAATAATAATTGCCAATTCCAACCATTCAGATATTCAATAGGTAACCAGCTGAGGGGTTTTCCAAACTTCTGTTTCTTTAATTGCTTGAGGCGTTTGGCATTATAATGTCGGAAAGTATCGCTATTTTTGAGTTGAATATTTTTGGCCCAATGAATAGGTTCGGCTTCTAAATGAGACAATAAATGAAGAACGTTATCCCCTATGCCACCACCGTTATAGCGTAGATCTAAAATAAGATTGTTCACTTGCTGCTGATTCAGCTCTTCAAAGAAGTTATCAAGTTGCTGATCAAACAGATCAGCCTTGGTTTCAAAATGATGAATTTTTAAAAGCCTTGTCTCTGAGTTAATCATTCGCACCTCCAGGTTTGCAGAAGCTTTTATGGGAGAGGTGTTAGTTGCATACAAGTGTTGAGTTGTAGGTAATGTGGTCTGAGTATGTAGGTAGCCTAAAGACCAATCGATGAGATAGGGTTCTTGAAAGCCAAGTTCTGTGGATAATAAGGTTGCGAATGAAAACTCAGCTTGTCGTTTTGCACCTGTTATGGTTTCAGCCGCAATAAACTTCATCATCGATGTAAGGATTTGCTGAATATCAACATGGTTGATGCTGTAAATCTCTGCCCCAGATGGAATCAATCTTTTGTTTGAGAAATCTTGTTCGATATAGACGTGGTCATCTTCTAGCCTTAATTGCAACGGAAAATGAGGTTTATTCTGGCCATCCTGTTTTCGTAATGATTGAGGATAAATAAGGCGTGTATGAGTTTCTTTTAAACTGGCCACTAACGGGGCTAGACGTCGATAAAAATCGAGTCTTGATTGTAGCCAAAAGGTATTTTTTTCAATATTAGCCAGTTCAGATTCGAATTGCGCCTGGCTGAGCGTTTTCCAGGGATCTATGCCTACATTGCTCAAACTGGATAATAAAAATTGCTCATCTTGTTTTAAGTCTTCAGGGGTAAAATATTGAATGCTTTGTTGTTGATGCAGGCTGTTTGAATGGTATTGGGAAGTCAGTAGCTGGCAGCTACTCAAGCAAAAAGTTAAAAATAAAGCCAAGCAGAGGTTGAATAGATTTTTAAAGAAACACCAATGCTTCATGGTTTTTAAAAATATTAGTGACTAGAGTGACAATAATATAACACAGTGACATGGTATCGAATAGAGCGAATGAAGTGATGTGGAGAAACATAAGATTTATTTCTCCGCATCTGTTTTGCATAGAAGTCAGTTAGCTCAGAAGAGAGCTAACCAGCTGATTGCTCTAGTTTGCTTGTTCTTGTTGAGATGGTGCTGCTTCAGCACTGGTGGTAAGCGTCACATCTTTCATGCTCAAACGGACTCTGCCCTGACGGTCAATTTCAATTAACTTAACAGTCACCTCTTGACCTTCTTTGAGATAATCAGATACTTTTTCAACACGTTCTTCAGCGATTTGAGAGATGTGTACTAAACCGTCTTTTCCTGGAGCGATAGTGACAAAGGCGCCAAAATCAACGATTCGTGCCACTTTACCTGTGTAAATCTGTCCAGGTTCTAAATCACGAGTGATAGCTTCAATTCTAGCCACTGCTGCTGCTGCTGCTGCTGAATCTACCGCGCCAACTTTAATGGTTCCATCATCATCAATATCAATGCTTGCACCCGTTTCTTCGGTAATAGAGCGAATGGTCGCCCCACCTTTACCAATGACGTCACGGATTTTTTCGGGGTTAATTTTAATGGTGGTGATTCTTGGTGCGTGTTCGGAGACATCATCTCGATGAGTACTGATGGCTTGGTTCATCACATTCAATATATGTAAACGAGCACCTTCGGCTTGTGCCAATGCCTGTTCCATGATTTGTTGAGTAATTCCGTCGATTTTAATATCCATTTGTAAAGCGGTAACACCTTGTTCTGTTCCAGCGACTTTGAAATCCATATCACCAAGATGATCTTCGTCACCTAGAATATCAGATAATACGACATGACGGTCTCCCTCTTTGATAAGACCCATTGCAATGCCAGCAACTGGTGCTTTAAGCGGTACACCAGCATCCATTAGAGCTAAGGATGAACCACAAACACTGGCCATAGAACT
>PCTP01000178.1:0-12399 GCA_002770795.1 Gammaproteobacteria bacterium CG22_combo_CG10-13_8_21_14_all_40_8
TGACTTGGAATTTTCTTATAAAACCATTTTAAAACGTCAAGGGGATATAGAAAAGACCACCAACACAGCATCCAAAATAACTAACTAGAACTCACGCACCCTCCCCCTCAAAATTGCCCAGATGATTGTGGATTCAGAGCCAATTTGACAGGACGTCAAATTGAGTTGAGTGGAGCAGGAGCGACTTATGTACAGGACGTACGGTAGTAGAGCAATGCAGGATGCAATTGCCGACTCAACGACCCGTCAAGAATCCACAATGTTCTGGGGCAGCCGCAGGCCAATTTTGCTGGGGGCGTTTTCTTTGGGTTCCGTTTTCTTTAACGCTAAAGAAGCAGAAAATTGCTCCTGCATTTTCTGCATACAGACCATCCTGGTCATAATTAAACCCGCCCCAAAGGTGGAAGCTTTTGAACTTAATCAAGAAAATATTAAGAAAAGAAACAGAAAAAATGGTGGGCCCTCCCCGACTTGAACGGGGGACCTGCCGATTATGAGTCGGATGCTCTAACCAACTGAGCTAAGGGCCCTTATTTTGCGGTGTGTTGCGGTGAAAAATGACTTTGTATCTTTCAAACTAAGCTGTTTAAAGGTATAAACAGCCCGTTGCAAAATCGACTCGAAGTTTACTGAATTTCAGCGTTGAGAGCAATAAAAAAACGGAATATTTTTATTACGCTACGCACATAACTCATTGATCGTCTAGGAAGCTACGTAATTTTTCTGAACGAGATGGATGTCTTAACTTACGAAGCGCTTTGGCTTCGATTTGACGAATTCTCTCACGAGTCACGTCAAATTGTTTGCCTACTTCTTCTAATGTGTGGTCAGTGTTCATATCGATACCAAAACGCATACGTAACACTTTGGCTTCTCTGGCTGTCAGTCCAGCTAGTATTTCTCTGGTACTTTCTTTGAGACTTTCGATAGTGGCTGTATCTACTGGAGATTCCATGGTGCCATCTTCAATAAAATCACCTAAGTGCGAATCTTCATCATCACCAATGGGGGTTTCCATGGAAATAGGTTCTTTAGAGATTTTTAGAACTTTCAATACCTTGTCTTCTGGCATTTCCATACGAATTGCTAATTCTTCAGGTTGTGGCTCACGACCCATTTCTTGAAGCATTTGTCTGGAAATACGATTGAGTTTGTTGATGGTTTCAATCATATGCACTGGGATACGAATGGTTCTCGCTTGGTCAGCAATAGAGCGAGTGATTGCCTGACGGATCCACCAAGTCGCATAGGTTGAGAATTTGTAACCACGGCGATATTCAAATTTATCCACCGCTTTCATCAAACCAATATTACCTTCCTGAATTAAATCAAGAAATTGTAGACCTCGATTGGTGTATTTTTTAGCAATGGAGATCACCAAACGCAAGTTGGCTTCAACCATTTCTTTTTTGGCGCGACGTGCTCTTGCTTCACCAATTGCCATTCTGCGGTTAGTGTCTTTAATTTCTTGAACCGTTAGATGGCAGTTGCTTTCTTGTTTACGCAGTTTACGTTGCGCTCTTAAGATATCTTCTGCAAATTCTTGTAACTTTTCTGCATATTCTTCGCCACTTTGCAGATGCTTATCCAACCAATCCATGCTCACTTCATGTCCAGGGAAGGTTGAGATAAATGTTTTTCTTGGCATACCAGCGTGATCAACACTCATTTTCATGATCAAGCGTTCTTGAATTCTGACTTTATCCATCGTGTTTCTGAGGATATCGACTAATTCATCAAAACGCTTTGGCACTAAACGGAACAGCATAAACTGTTCAACCACCGCTTCAAGATTCAGTTTGGTGGTTTTATGGCTATGGCCATATTTAGTCAATGAACCCATATATTTTTCATGGTGCTTTCTAAGTTCTTGGAACTTCTCAAGCGCTTCGATAGGATCGGGACCTGTATCAATTTTTTCTTCAATGATGTCATCATCGTCATCATCGCCATCTAGATCATCAGAGACATCATCATCATCCGCAAGTTCATCAACAGGAAGATCCGAGCCGACATTCGCCGCCCCAGCAATATTAGGAATGTCATCATCGGTATGAAAACCGGTGATAATTTCAGTTAAACGTATTTCTTCTGCTTGCCAACAATCAAACCAGTCAAGCAATGTACTAATTGTCTTAGGGAACTCGGCAATTGAGGCACCAACTTCTTTTAAGCTTTCTTCAATACGCTTAGCAATTTCAATTTCTTTTTCACGGGTTAATAAGTCAACCGTGCCCATTTCACGCATATACATTCTGACAGGATCGGTTGTTCTACCAAAATCGCTATCGACGGTTGCCAAAACAGCAGCGGCTTCTTCCACAGAGTCTTCGTCAACTTGGTCTCCATCGATGATCAGGCTGTCTTTATCTGGAGCCACTTCATAAACTTGGATACCCATGTCATTGATCATGCTGATAATATCTTCGATTTGATCAGAATCGATAATTTCTGGTGGTAGGTGATCGTTCACCTCAGAAAAAGTCAGGTATCCCTGCTCTTTACCCTGTGCAATAAGTTGTTTTAGTTGAGATTGTTGTTGCGCTTTGTCCATAGATAATTATGACCTATATCCAGGTTAAGAAAGTTATTGAGCTTGAAAGCTAGTGACAAGTTCACCCTGCCCCAAATTTTTCTTTAGCAAAAAGGGGCGGTATTATATACAATTTAGACGCTATAGGCGAGAATTGCTTGTAAAAATCGCAATATATTTACTATTTTGGGCTGGTTTTTGAAGTTTCAAGTAGTAATTGCTGAATAGCCTGCTTTTCTTGGGTGGTCAAGGGCCTTGTTTTGGATTCTTGCAGTAAATTTTGCAATTTAGCCTTCTTGGCATTTTCTTGTAAACGTAGGAAAAGTGGCGCTAGTTCTTGGCGTTTATCCTCCATCGCTAAATCATTTTGCCAATTCACCAAAGCCATTAAATGGCTGTACATAGAAGTATCACGCCAGTATTCAATCAGCTGGGCAGTGGTGATTTGAGGACTTTCCTTAATTTTTTGCAATAGTTGCAATAATAACTGGGCACCAGATTCCTGATAGCTTTCTAACCAAGTCCAATCCTCTAATTCTTTAACGCTTTCAGGATCTTGAAGCACTCTGCCAATGGTCTGCCGCATCAACGAGGGTGGTTTTGCCTTTTGCACCCTAATCGGACTTTTATTGAACTTTTTATAAGGTGTTTTGTAGCCTGATCCCCTAAATTCTGAGCGGTATCCTACTGAGGGAATTTGATTGTCTGAAGAGTTACTAAATGGCCTATCCGCTTCGCTTTGTGGTGATATTTTATGGACCGTGCCGGTGATTTTTTGAAACGCTTGGTTCAGCAGATCTCTATACACTTCGTCTTGAATTTTAGCCAATAATGGCCGAGCCAGACTTGCCAGCTGTGAGCGACCATCAACACTGGATAAATCACATTGTTCAGATAAATGGGATTGCATGTACTTGGATAGAGGCATAGCATTGGCCACTCGCACTTCAAATGCCTCTTTGGATTCTTTGCGAATCATACTGTCAGGATCTTCTCCCTCAGGTAAAAACAAGAATTGCATTTGCCGCCCGTTTTTAATTGCGCCTAAGCTATTTTCTAAGGCACGCCAAGCGGCATTAATACCCGCTTTATCCCCATCGAAACAGAAAATAAGTTTGTTACAATGTCTAAACAATAATTGCAAATGGTCGACCGTGAGAGCGGTTCCTAAAGTGGCTACAGCATAATGAATACCAAATTGTGCCAACCCCACCACGTCCATGTAACCTTCAACCACCAATAGATGCTCAAGTTTTTGCTTGGTCTGTAACACCTGATATAAACCATAAACCTCTCGGCTTTTATGAAATAAAGGTGTTTCTGGTGAATTGAGGTATTTAGGCTCGCCTTTGGTGAGTATTCGTCCACCAAATCCCACGGTCCTTCCTCTGCGATCGATAATAGGAAACATAATACGATCTCTAAATCTATCGTAATAACCGCCCTGATCTTTTTTGATGCTCATGCCTGTGGTCACAAGCTGCTCACACGCTTGTTGTGATATTCCTTTGGCTTTGGTTAATGCATCCCAACTTTCTGGCGCATAGCCAATAGCAAATTGCTTAACAATCTCTCCCGTTAAGCCTCTGTTTTTAAGATAATCCTTAGCATGTTGGTTGTCTTTATTGATTAGTTGTTGCTGATAAAATAGCTGAATGTTCGCCAATAGTTGGTACAGAGGGCGATTATCAGGCCCTGCTTCTTTTTTATCTCTCGGTACTTCCATGCCTAATCTGGCGGAGAGTTCTTCAATAGCCGAGACAAAATCCAAACGATCATGTTCCATCAAAAAACCAATGGCATTACCACTCACCCCACAACCAAAACAATGATATAGCTGTTTAGTGGCGCTGACTGAAAATGAGGGTGTGTTTTCTTGATGAAATGGGCAACATCCCATATGGTTGGAGCCAGATTTTTTTAAGTTCACGCGCGCGCCGATCAACTCGATTAAGTCTGTTTTGGCTAAGACATCACTAATAAAACTGTCGGGAATTCTTCCTTCCAATTTTCTTTCTTTCAAACAATATCCCCTTGCATTCATTCAACTCTTATTTGATTAAACCCTGACAATACCAACAAACTTATTTTTATCATCAAAACTAATCTTAAAACGCCCATGCACTCCCTGATGATCCACATATGCCCGTAATATATCCGCTGGGAACTGTACTTTAACACCTTCTAATGATTTTGTAGTGACTGTTTTTGCAGCGCCTGCGTAAACCTTGAGGTATTCTTGGCGAGAGATATTAAATTGCACAATAACATGGCTCATAAATCACACTATTTAGAATAGAAATGGAGAGTTGTTCTTTGATTGCATTGGTTTTATTTCCACAACAAATCCAGTTAGTTAACATTCAATTTTATAACAGGGAGAGTATTCCTCATCATCAATCATCATTCTCTTTTGTTGGATAAAATTATTGAGTAGATGATCTAAGTAACCTAATATCTCTCCACCATTTTTCATCACAAAAGGTCCATTTTTGTCAATCAATTGCATAGATTTTGATTTTACATTGCCTGCAACAATACCTGAAAATGCTTTTCTTAAGGATAAAGCCAATTCATGTTTAGGTTGTTCACTTGAGAGGTTTAATTCCGACATATTTTGATGATTAGGATCGAATGGGATTTGCCATTCTTTATCAATTTTTAAACGCCAGTTAAAATGAAATGATTCATCATTCTCTAACCGAAAACGCGTAATTTCCTCTATCCCTTTTTTAACCACTTGAGCAACTTTTTCAGGGTCATCAATGATAACGCTAAATAGCTGGGTCATTTCTTTACCTAGAGTTTTTTCAATAAACTGCACCAAGGTTTTAAAATATTGGCGGCTGGATTTTGGCCCAGTTAAAATGACCTTAAAGGGATTGTTTTTATTCTCTGGATGAGACAATATCCCCAACAAGTACAAAAGTTCTTCTGCCGTGCCGGCACCGCCTGGAAAAACAATCACTGCATGAGCAAGGCGTACAAACCCCTCTAAGCGTTTTTCAATATCCGGCATAATGACCAGATGATTGACAATCGTATTGGGTGATTCAGAAGAAATAATACCAGGTTCGCTGATCCCGAGATAAAAAGGGTTTTTTAGGCGTTGCTTGGCATGAGAGATAGCAGCGCCTTTCATGGGTCCTTTCATAGCCCCAGTACCACAGCCAGTACAAATATCAAATTCCCTTAATCCCAGTTGATAACCCACTTCTTTGGTATATTTATATTCATGATCAGAGATAGCATGTCCGCCCCAACAAACGACTAAATTAGGGCGTTTCTCAGCCACAATAGACTTTGAGTTTCTGAGAATTTCAAATACTTTGTCGGTATTATCATCAATGCTGGTCGTGCTTGGACAGGATTCTCGTTCAAACATCATTTGTGTATAGACTAAATCCCGCACTACGGCTGATATTTGCTCTTTGATCCCCTTGATAATCTCTCCATCCACAAAGGCTAGCTCGGGTGGATTTTTTAGTACAAACTCCACGCCTCTTTGTCGCCACACTAGTTGAATATCAAAATTCTGATATTGTTTGTTAATTTTGCGCACATTATCTTCGCTTGTACCACTATTGAGCACAGCCAAAACACAGCTTCTTAGCAGCTGGTGAATTTCACTTTCTTGAGAATGACGCTTCAACCACTTCATTTCTTTTATGGATAAAAGTTCCAATGAACTTTCTGGTCTAAGTTGGTATTCTTTATTTTTCACTCAAATTCCTCTTTATTGTGTGGTTTTGATGCGATGAAAGCCTTCTGATAATCTCGAGGGCTCATACCAAAATCTTCCTTAAAACATTTACCAAAATAACTCAAAGACGTGTAACCTACTTCATGACAAATAAGCGAAATCACTTCATTGTTTCTTAATTTTCTTTTGGCCAATTGTAATCGATAACCTCTAATTATGCGTGAGGGGTTTTCTGAAAAAATACTGACGCATT
Source organism: Gammaproteobacteria bacterium CG22_combo_CG10-13_8_21_14_all_40_8 (assembly GCA_002770795.1). GTDB lineage: Bacteria > Pseudomonadota > Gammaproteobacteria > Enterobacterales > 21-14-all-40-8. The sequence goes on from PCTP01000178.1 coordinate 6,490, forward strand.
TTCTTTGCAGCTGCCTTTCACTTAAAGCCATCGCTTTAGCAAAGGCTTTAAGATCAAAATCAGCTTCAGAGCCCTTCTTCAGCAAAAGGCTATTCACTTTTTGCTTAAACTCATCATTTGTATCAATTTTTACATCTTCTTTAACGGGCTCTTCAGTATCCTTTCTTTCAAGCTGCTCTATTGGCTTGCTTTGACGGGTTTGATCTGGAGGTTTTAAAGACGCTGAAACTTGAGGGAGTAATTCATCAAGCTGCTTAATAACCGCTTGATGTTGTTGATTTATCACCGTATAAGCATTATTTGGCAGTGGTTGATGTCTTCCTGCATCCATAACAAGTTGGTTGAATTGCCACCAAGCCAGTATAGAAAGCACCACTAACCAAACAATCACCAAGCTGAGACGTTGGCTTTCCACCAAGGGATTCAAAAACTCAAAAAAATACCCTAACACATGCACAATGGGAATAATTGCTGTCACCAATAGTAGCTGCTGCCAAGGTGTTGACTTCGGTGGCTTGACTAAAGGAATATCAGCAAACTCTTCATATTTTCTATTGATGGCAAATGTTAATGGAAAATAGGGTAACCACCAAGTAGGTTCTAGCCTAAACATCAAGGCCTCTGACAATCTTTGACTATTATACAATGTTTCCGTTAAATCGTTGCCGAACCAAATCACAAAAGATTGTAATAGCCAAAAATAGACACCTTTCCAATAAGAAGAGGGGGTATGTATGATTCTTAAGCCTAATCGCCAGATGATATAAGTATCGAGAACCACAAAGAACAGCATAGAAGGTTGCCAGCTTTCATAATATTCTGGCGCATAATAGGCTGGAAGCACAACTAAATAACCAAATAGTCCACAAACCAGCAACGGCCCCCCTAACCAATATCCCCATATTCTATGTTGTGCTAGCGCCTCACCTGACTCTTCTGGATGTAGTTCCAATAAAATCACAAATAAGAGATAGAAAGTAAAATAAAAAATTCTCGCCACCACCTCACCCATGATATCTCCAAGATAAAACATGGGAAACAAACCTAGAACCCTCAAACCCAGCAATATCAACAGACTGGATAAAACCACTCGCCAGAATATAATCATGCTTTTTTTGACATCTTTTTTATGTGCAAACCATCCACTGATTAATAATAGGCTTAAAAATAAAATATCTCCCACACCGCCATCTGACAAATACCCTGTCAAATCTTGATTGGCTCCATCTACCCAAAAACAGAGTGACAAGGCTAGGAAAAGAGCTGTTATCGCCAGAAAATCAAACCAAGAACTTCCATTAAAAGGTTGGGAAATCTTCAATTTTTTTGCAATTTTAGCCAATTTCACTCCTGAACTATCATAAAAATCAAACTAACATGTATAATAAAAAAACGTTTTCTATTTGTAATCAATTAGTTAACTGCTCTTACAATAAATGTCGTATATTTAATAGTATAAGTCGTTTATTTGATAACACCCTATTCATTTCATGAGTTATGTTGGGCTGTCAGTTAATTGTAACAAAATATTACCAGGAGGGGATGAGTGCGACTCATAAATAACAACAGTTAACAAGGAACTGAACAGTTTAACCTTCATCCGAAGGTCGATAAATAACTACTAATAAAAAGGTACAAATGATGAAATTATCTCGAATAGCATTAGCAACTAGCCTTGCGCTAGGTGTTGTAGCTACAGCTCATGCAGCAAATGACACAAATACTCGATACATCGTGACTTATAAAAGTGACGCGGTACAAGCTGGACAAAGTGCTATGCATAGAGCTGGTGGTAAGTCTGCTTTAGTTTTAGGTAATCAACATGCAGAAGCTGTTTATTTGGATGATGCTGGCTTAGCCAATTTAAAAGCAGATAAGAATATTGAAAAAATTGAAGAAGATTTCAAACGCTATCCAACAAGCATTTGGTCTGATGATGCTGGTGATCCAATGACAACTGAAGTCACTCCTTATGGCGTCTACCAAACTCAAGCCAACCAAATGTCTTTTGCGACAACTGCGGATCTCACAGTTTGTATCATTGACGCTGGAATGGATGCAACCAATACAGATTTCAACTGGAACAATGTCACTGGTACCAATGATAGTGGTACTGGAAACTGGTATGAAAATGGCGGCCCACATGGTACTCACGTAGCTGGTACCATTGCTGCATTGGGTGGTAATAACCGTGGCGTTGTCGGTATGGTTGGTAACGGCGGCGTAAAATTACATATTGTTAAAGTATTCAACGAAGCGGGTTGGGGATATTCTTCCGATCTAGCCCATGCAACTGACGTTTGTACTGCAAATGGTGCAGATATTATCAGTATGAGTTTAGGTGGCGGTGGAGCCAACAGTACCGAAGAAAACGCTTTCAACAACTTTGTTGCTAACGGTGGTTTAGTCGTCGCTGCTGCCGGTAATGATGGCAACAACGTTCGTTCATATCCAGCGGGTTATTCATCAGTTATGATGGTTGGTGCTGTTGATGCCGATAACCTAATCGCTTCTTTCTCACAATTTCCACCTATTACCAAACGTGTAAAAGGACAAACCGTTTCTGATGAAACGATTGGGGTTGAAATTTCTGCGCCTGGTGTGGATACACTTTCCACTTACCCAGCTGGCATGGCAACTGTTTCAAATATGACCGCAAATAGCCTAAGCTATGCATCTTCTGCGATGGAAAACCTAGGTAGCGCCAGTGGTTCTACTTATAACATGGGTACAGCTCAAGCGGTTGACAATGGCGCCAATGGTAAAGTCTGTGTGATTGAACGTGGTGTTATTAGTTTCCATGATAAGGTGTTAAATTGTGAAAACAGTGGCGGTATTGGCGCAATCATTTATAACAATGTTGCTGGTATGCTGTATGGCACTTTGGGTGATGCAACGACTAACGTTACTTCTATTCCTGTCGTTGGCGCAACCATGGAAGATGGTCCAGCACTAGTTGCAGCAACTACCGCAACTGTTTCTGTGGGCCCAAGCGACTTTGGATTTATGAGCGGAACTTCTATGGCTACACCCGCAGTATCTGGCGTTGCTGCTTTGGTTTGGTCACATCATACAGATTGTACCGGTACTGAAATTCGTGATGCGCTTAAAGCTGCAGCAGAAGATCAGGGTACAGCAGGTCGAGATGATTATTATGGGTATGGTATTGTGAAAGCTGCTGCTGCAAGTGCTTATTTAGATGCACATGCATGTACTGGTGGAACACCTCCTCCTCCTCCTCCTCCAACTTGTACTAAGAGAAAATGTCGTTAATCACAGATTTTCTAATCTAAAAAATAAAAATGGCTAGCAATATGCTAGCCATTTTTTATTTTAAACTTTCAATTATTCGAGCTTTAAAGTTACAACAAGCCTTCTACTTTTTCCTTAATCACACCCGCCATTTCTTCATAATCATATTCGCTTAAACCAAAATGAGCCAAAGCTTCTGCTTTAAATAAAGGCCATTCCCTGTCTTTCATTTGGCCACCCACCACATGATAAACACCAACGATATGTTCTGCTAGCTTAAGAATGCAGATCAAATCTTGTACATCATCATCCATCTCTAGGTAAAACTTGGGGTTGTGATGAAATCTTATGGCATTACAAATATTTTGCGGAAGATGCCAAGCTTTAGCCAAAAAGTAACCAATTACTGCATGGTTGGTTGAATAATGCTGATTTTCATGAAAAACAATGGTACTAGTTGCGTTGATAGCATGATAGCTGTGGACGATAGTCTTCCAATAGTCATCATATTTCGACGCCATAATGGGTAGACCACAATTATGAAACAAACCCGTGGTGTAAGCGACGTCTTCCAAACCTAAATTGAGATAACAGGATATTGCTGCACAAGCTTTCGCAACATCTGAACTGGACATCCAAAAAGTGGTAAGGTCAACATCCGATAAATAATCTATGGAGCTTTTGATAAGAATGGCATTCACAATATTGAGCGTTCTTTCAATCTCTAACAATTGTATTGCATCCTGAATTGAAACCATCTCCTCTATCAAGCCAAAGGCTGGAGAATTGACCGTTCTTAATATCCCTGAGGCTAAACTAGGATCGGTGGAAATGAGTTCAGAGACTTTCTCACGATCATCTTTAAAGCGTCTTATTTCTGCAATAATACTGGGTTGAGGTGGCAATACAACGCCTTTTAGTCCTTGCTTCTCGGTATTCAAATTATCATTCATGGCTATTTAACCTGATGTTATTTCTTATTGTTAGTATTGCCACCAGCACAATTTCCACCAAGAGACAAACTCATTAAAATCAATACTGCCATCTTGATCAGCATCAATTTCAATAAAACCCTTTTCAATCTCAGCAATTTTGGCGTGCGGTTCAATGGCCAATATTAATTCGGCAAACTCTTTCTCATCAATGCGACCATTGCCATCTCTATCAAAAAAGTCAAAATTATCACGTATTTTTTGCAAGTTTTCTTGGAGTACTTTATTTTTTGCTGTCATATTAACTCTTATATAAAATATTTTGTCATGAGTCTGAATTTGTTTGGTTGCAAACTTCTTTGGTACCTATCTGTGCTATCTCAAATCATTCAAGCAAAAAAAAGGCTGAACCCATAAAGACAAATTGCTGCAAAAAGCGCAGCGACTAAATCATCTACCATAATACCTAAGCCACCCGCGACTTTCTTATCAAGAAAGCTGATGGGCCAAGGTTTTACTATATCAAAGATCCTGAAAAGCACAAAGGACGCAACGAACGTCATCCAATGATACTGGGCATAAAATGCTATGTTTTGTGTTAGAAAAAGGGTTAACCAAAGACCACAAAACTCATCCCAAACAATCGCTGGATGATCATGAATTTTTAAGTTTTTTGCACATTGATGACAAAGATAAATGCCTAGCAATGAACTGAAAACAATCCACCATCCTGCAATGAATATAGGGAAGAATATCGCCAAAATAAAGGCCAAAAGCGTGCCGAATGTACCAGGTGCTTTGGGAGCAAGTCCCGAACCAAAACCCAAAGCCAATAAATTTACCGGTGATTTAAGTTCGCTAAGGGATATTTTTAAGTTTATTTGGGATGAATTCAAAAAAGCTATCCTATCTATTGTGACTCAAAATGATCATAGCCATTCCAATTTAATGAAATGTTATTACCACCACTTTGTAATTGAATCCCCTTATTACCCGTTATGCGGCCAATACAGGTATAGTCACTTCCCGAGTTTTCCAGTGAAGTTTCTAACAGGCTTTTGTTTTCAGGAGAAATAGTAAACAACAATTCAAAATCATCTCCACCTGACAATGCCATTTCCCAAGCACTAATTTCATCCAATGTGGTCTTAAATGCCTCGGAAAGTGGCAGTGAATCCAGATTAATCGTTGCGCCGAGGTTACCACTCGCAGTTAATATATGCTGTAAATCTTGCATTAACCCATCAGAGATATCGATAGCAGAACTAGCCCCTTGACGTAAAGATAAACCTATCCCCACTCTGGGTGTGGGACGATTAAGTCTTCCTATCAGGTAGTTTTTATACTGTTTATTGGTGACTGTGCGTTTATTTTGTATCAAGGCAAGTCCTAAAGCCGCATCCCCCAAAGTGCCAGTGCAATAAAGCCAGTCGCCTGCTTTAGCGCCATTTCGGCGTAATGATTTATCTTTAGGAATTTGCCCCATTGCTTGAATGGTGACGGATAAAGGGCCCTTATTGGTATCACCACCGATCAAAGTCACATGATAAAACTTAGTGCACTCGCATAAAGCATTAGAAAACTCCTGCAACCATTTATGATTAACTTCAGGTAAGCTCAGTATCAAGGTAATCCAGCCTGGTCGGGCTCCCATCGCCGCTAAATCGCTTAAATTTACCGCTAACGCCTTGTAAGCTATATCAGCAGGACTCGTTTCATGAGGAAA
>PCTP01000178.1:12408-19489 GCA_002770795.1 Gammaproteobacteria bacterium CG22_combo_CG10-13_8_21_14_all_40_8
GGCAATCAACATATCCGTTGTAACGACTAAATGATGTGTAGAAGGTATTTCGAGAATGGCGGCATCATCTCCAATACCTAAGATAACTTCACTGCGCGGCTCATCCCACCCAGTAAAATATTGTTGGATAATATCAAATTCACCCATGATTATTTGTCCTTAGATTTTGCAATAGATTATCGTGCTGCCTGAGAAAACTCTAATGGCCTTAAATCTTTGGCGACTTTATCCACAACCCCATTAATAAATTTATGACCATCCGTTGCGCCAAATAATTTAGCAAGATCGACAGCTTCATTAATCACCACACGGTAAGGAACATCTAATCGGCATTTCAATTCATAGGTCGCCATTCTTAAAATCGCGCATTCTACAGGATCCATTGATTGCATAGAGCGGCTCATATGAATTTCTAAACACTCGTCAAGTTGTGAGACTTGTTGGGGAATTGCATGTAACAATTCTTGGAAATAAAGCACATCCACTTTATTCCAAGAGTTATCTTGTAAAAATTGATTCTCAATATCAATCAGCGCATTACCGCTTAATTGCCATTGATAAAGCGCTTGAAGTACCCGTTGGCGCGCTTTTTTACGAGCGCCAGGACTCATTTTGACGGCTTTTGCTGGCTGATTTGTTGAGGTGTCGTTCATTTAATTTCTTCTAGTAAGTTGACCATTTCAAGGGCGGCTAAAGCGGCTTCAGCGCCTTTGTTTCCAGCCTTGGTTCCTGCTCTTTCAATCGCCTGTTCAATGCTATCCACGGTCAGCACACCGAAGGAAACGGGGATATCTTTAGCGAGACTCACCTGAGCTAAACCTTTCACACATTCACCAGCCACATATTCAAAATGAGGCGTACCACCTCGAATCACGGCTCCAAGCGCAATAATGGCCTGATAAGTACCTTTTGATGCTAATCTTTGTGCCGCGATAGGCATTTCGAAGGCACCGGGAACTCTCACGATATCGATTTGCGATTCGGCAATACCATGACGCATCAACACATCTTTGGCACCCGAAACAAGGCTTTCAACGACAAAACTATTAAACCGTCCAACCAATAAAACGTACTTGGCTTGATTAGCGATCAATTGACCTTCAAATGTAGGCATGGTTATTCCTCGTTAGTAACGTATCCAACAACTTCAAGATTAAAGCCTGAAAGGGCGCGATATTTTTTCTCTTCACTCATTAGACGCATTTTATGCACGCCCAATTCGCTCAGTATCTGAGAGCCCACGCCAATAGTTCTTGAACCTGATGTTAAATTAATAGGGATAGTATTTTCACCCCGATCTTCTCGGGCAAATTGTTCGAGTTGAGACAATAGGGATTCTGGTGACTCGCGTCCCGACAAAACTAAAATAACGCCGCAACCCTCTTTAGCAACTCGAGCCAAGGTTTTATTCAAGGGCCACGCACTGGCGCCTTTGCGAATACCAAATAATCGATCACTTTTAGTATCAGCCATATGGACTCTAACCAAAGTCGGCTCGGAAGGATCTGGCTGCCCCATGACTAAGGCGAAATGCAGTTGTTGATCAATGGTGTCTTTGAACCAATGTAATCTAAAATCGCCAAACTCTGTCGGCCAAGCACATTGATCGACTTGTTCAACGGTTTTTTCATTGATGGCACGATATTCAATCAAATCGGCAATGGTACCCATTTTTAATTGATGTTCTTGTGCAAATTTTTCCAAATCGGAGCGTCGTGCCATGCTACCGTCTTCATTTAATATTTCAACAATAACAGCTGCCGCTTCGTGACCCGCTAACTTAGCCAGATCACAGCCAGCTTCGGTATGACCAGCTCGCGTTAACACGCCACCAGATTGTGCCATCAAAGGGAAGATATGCCCTGGTTGTACCAGATCAGCGGCAGATGCATCTTTAGCAACAGCAACGGAAACAGTTTTGGCTCGATCTTCCGCAGAAATACCAGTCGTCACACCCTTGGCAGCCTCTATGGAAACAGTGAAATTGGTGGAATAATTGGCACCATTGTTATGCACCATTAACGGCAAACTAAGTTGTTCACAACGTTCTTTGGTTAGCGTTAGACAGATAAGTCCACGCCCATAACGCGCCATAAAATTAATCATTTGTGGTGTGACACAGCTGGCTGAGATAACAAGATCGCCTTCATTTTCTCGATCTTCGTCATCCATCAGAATAACCATCTTGCCTTGGCGGATGTCTTCGATAATTTCTTGAATATTATTCAACGTAAAACTCTTATTAAAGGATTGAAAAATTATTAATCTTGTTTGCCTCTAACGCCTAACGATTGGTCAGTAGAGCGCTAAAGTAGGATTATAGCGGAAAACTGTTAATCAAACCCCAAATCATTCAATTTTTCTCGGGTAAGACCCATTTTTTTAACTGTTTTATCCTGATTAGGCGGTGTCTGACAATGCTCAGCCTCAAAACTCAATAGTCGTTCGGTATAACGAGCAAGGAGATCAACTTCCAAATTCACCTCTGTGCCCAGTTGGTATCGATCAATATGAGTGTTGCACAGAGAATGCGGCACGATGGTCAAACGAAAGCGAGTTGCTGGTGATCCGATAATTTCATTGACTGTTAAACTAACGCCATCGACACAAATTGAGCCTTTTGCAGCAATATATTTCATCAGTTCTAGAGGCGGCTCTATAAAAAGATGCAAAATATTGGCCTCAGGCTTGAGCTCAACCACTCGACCGATGCCATCTACATGCCCACTCACCAAATGCCCACCTAATCTTGTTGTGGGCAATAAAGCTTGTTCTAAATTAACGCCTTTACCCACGGCATAATGTCCAAGGCAGGTGCATTTTAAAGTTTCGGAAGAAACATCGGCAGAAAATTGATGATATTTTTTCTCGATAACTGTTAAACAGACACCATTGACGGCAATACTATCGCCCAAAGCCACGGTGGAAAAATCAATTTGCTCAGTGCGCACCGTCACTCTGGCATGATTTCCCATAGGATTAATTTGAGAAATAACTCCTTTGGCTTCGATTAACCCGGTAAACATATTAATGGGCCTCTGGCAAAGGATGGCAAGTGATTTTAAGATCAGGGCCTATAGATCGAACTTGGCTGAACTGCATATTCTTGACATCTTTCATGCAATCGATCTCTGGTAGATGGAATAATCCTTTGGCATTATCACCCAATATTTTCGGTGCCATATAGATTTCAAGTTGATCCACCCATCCTGCTTTTAACAAAGCACCACTTAATTGGGCACCCGCTTCAATCATCAACTCATTCACTTGATAATTTTGGGATAATCTATAAAGAATGGCTTCAAGATCTAAATGACCATTGTTCATCGCAACTTCTTCAACCAGAACACCCTGCTGTTTAAATAAGGCGGTTTTTTCACTTTGTATGGGTAAAAAGATAAGCGCTTGCGCTTCACCATTAAAAAAGGTGCTTTCTGGTGTTAATCTTTGTTGCCCATCAATCACCACTCTCAACGGTTGGCGGGTTTGTTTTCCACAAAGAGGCTGTTGATAGCCTAAGGACTCTGCTCTTACTGTCATTCTGGGATTATCATGCAAAACCGTTTCGCTTCCAGTGAGAATCGCTGAAACTCTGGCGCGTAATCTTTGTACATCTTCTCTGGATTCAGCAGAACTTATCCACTGACTTTCACCGCTTTGCATGGCTGTTCGACCATCCAAACTCATGGCCAACTTCATCATGACATAGGGTCGACCCAGAGTCATTCTCTGAATAAAACCAGGATTAAGCGCTCTCGCTTCCTGTTCCATCATACCCACTTCGACTTCAATTTGAGCAGCTTTTAGTTTGGCTATCCCTTGCCCCTGTACCTTTGGATTGGGATCTTGCATAGCAATCACCACCCTGTTAATCCCAGCTAGAATCAATGCATCAGCACAGGGAGCCGTTAAACCATGATGAGAGCATGGCTCAAGTGTCACATAGCAGGTCGCCCCTAAAGTTTGTTTTTGCTGTTCTTTTGCATTGGCAATAGCAATCACTTCTGCATGGGCTTCACCAGCTTTTTGGTGCCATCCTTCCCCGATTATTTGGCCTTCTTTTACTAAAACAGCACCCACTCTGGGATTAGGATCTGTGGTAAACAGACCCTTTTTTGCCAGTTCAATGGCTCTGGCCATAAAGGAAATATCAAGCATGATAGGAGGCAAAACTCTACCCATTCTGCTCTGTGGATTGTGTTTGCTTTTCAAGATCTTCTATCTCCTTACGGAAAGCATTCACATCTTGGAAGTCACGGTAAACTGAGGCAAACCGAACATAGGCGACTTTATCTAAAGATCTCAACGCATCCATCACATATTCACCCAACTGTGTTGAATATATTTCTCTCTCACCCAACGCCCTGAGTTTAGAGCAAATGTGGCTGATCTCTTCCTCAACCCGCTCAACAGAAACAGGGCGTTTCTCAATGGCTTTAGAAATACCTGATCGGAGTTTATTTTCATCAAATGGTTGGCGAGTGCCGTTTGTTTTTATGACTTTAGGCATCACCAACTCGGCGGTTTCAAAAGTCGTAAATCGCTCACCGCATTGCCCACATTCTCGACGTCGACGTACTTGCAGCCCGGAGGCTACAAGTCTTGAGTCAATGACTTTGGTGTCTTTTTCGGTGCAAAATGGGCAATACATAATAAGCCTTAGAATACTTAGGGGTAAACAGGGAAATCTTTGGTCAGATTGCCCACTTTAAGTTTTACCGCTTCTACCACGGAAGGATTATTAATATCGTCTAAAATATCACAGATCCAATTGGCCAGCAGTTGAACTTGAGGTTCTTTCATGCCGCGAGTAGTGACCGCAGGCGTTCCAATTCTAAGACCACTCGTCACAAAAGGTGAACGAGTTTCATTGGGTACAGTGTTTTTGTTCACTGTAATATGCGCTCTACCAAGTGCCTCATCTGCTTCTTTACCGGTGAGTCCTTTATCGGTTAAATCTAATAAAAACAAATGGTTTTGAGTGCCACCAGAAACAATCTGATAGCCTCGTTGTTGAAACTGTTCTACCATGGCTTTGGCATTATTCAATACTTGTTGTTGATAGACTTTAAATTCTGGTTGTTGTGCTTCTTTAAATGCCAACGCTTTGGCAGCGATAATGTGCATTAAAGGCCCCCCCTGTCCACCAGGAAAAATAGCGGAATTTAATTTCTTTTCAATCTCAGGGTTTGAACGACATAAAATCACGCCACCTCTAGGGCCTCTTAATGTTTTATGTGTCGTTGAAGTCACTACATCAGCATAAGGCACGGGATTGGGGTAAAGACCCGCAGCAATCAAACCCGCCACATGAGCCATGTCGACCATTAAGTAAGCACCTACTTTATCGGCAATTTCTCTAAATCTTTTCCAATCTGCCACACCAGAAAATGCTGAAAAGCCTGCTAAGATCATTTTAGGTTTATGCACTAAAGCCAATCTTTCTACTTGTTCGTAATCTATATCACCACTGGGTGTTAAACCATATTGAATCGCGTTATACATTTTTCCAGAAAAACTCACCGAACTACCATGAGTCAAATGTCCACCTTCATTCAAACTCATCCCTAATACGGTTTCACCCGGTTTTAATAGGGCCATATAAGCAGCAGCATTGGCCTGTGAGCCAGAATGAGGTTGCACGTTGGCATAATCAGCACTAAATAACTCTTTGAGGCGATCAATGGCTAATTGTTCAACCAAATCCACATATTCGCAACCACCATAATAACGCTTGGAAGGATAACCCTCTGCATATTTGTTTGTTAAAACAGAACCTTGCAACATCATTACCTGTTGACTCGCATAGTTTTCAGAGGCGATCAATTCGATATGTTCTTCTTGACGTTGCTTCTCATTCTCTGTGGCATGAAAAACTTCTGGATCAAAGTCTTTTAACTGTTGAGAAATCTGTTCCGAATTCATAAAATGGTGCCCTGTTGGATGGATAATGAAATTTAGGCGTATTGTAAACTATCGCCCACTACTTAGGAAGTCATAAGGCTCTATGTACTCGCCAAGCGTTTTTTCATAGAAGAGAGTTTTTGATCGATAATCTGGATCAGCGATAATAAGCGTTCATCTTTGATCAGGTCTTTCCATGCAGGATCTATAAATAGTAACCAACTTGAGGTCCAACCCGCATTGATAGCAAGCTGTAGGTAGAGGAGTGCTTGATCATTGTTACCTTTGATCAAGGCGACTTGCGCGTGAATAAAATAATCACTGGGTAAATATTGAGTCTTATTTTGCTGATTCATGGGCTCTTCGACCATTTTAGCTAAGACTTCACTGGCTTTATCTGCATATCCCACTTGCTGTAAAGCGTAAACATAGTGAAGAAGCTCAAGATTTTCTGTATATTTGTACACATTGACACCCAGCTCTTTTGACTCCTCAAGAATCTTTTCAAGAGCAACGATACTGTCAGTATATTTTTCAGAAAAATAGGCTTCCTCCGCTAAAATATGCTGATGGATAAGTGTATCTTTTGTCATTTCTGAAGCTTGCTTCATCTGTTCAATTGATAAGTCTATATGACCCAAAATTGCACTGCCCCTTGCCTTAAGGAGCATCAACAAACCAGCTGCGGCTTGATCGCCTGAGTTTTTTTCAATAAGTACCAAGGTATCTAATGCTTCTTTCATGCGCTTTTCATCTCTCAACTCTGAAACAACATTAAATACCCCCATATTAGCCTCTTTACCTAAGGGCTCAAGTTCAATTGAACGTAGATATTGCTTGTAAGCATCCACCAGATGACCTTTTTTCTCATACATAGAACCAAATAAAGCAAAGGCACCTGGATAGAAAGGATCAATACTAATGATTTTATCAATATAAAACTGTGCTTCTTTTTCCTTGCCTTGGCTAAAGAGATTGCCTGCAATATTGTGAGCCGCAACCACAGATCGAGGATCGAGTACAAAAGCTTTTTGATACTGCTCCAATGCATCTTTATCCTTGTTCTGAGCATTTAACACATTCCCATACCACATATGGGCGGGAGCGTAATTAGGGCTTAATTGAATAGCCTTCTTAAGATTCTTTTCAGCCAAGCTAAAACTAGTGGGAGAAGAAG
>PCTP01000178.1:19513-36325 GCA_002770795.1 Gammaproteobacteria bacterium CG22_combo_CG10-13_8_21_14_all_40_8
CTTGAGCAGCAAAAGCCTCCCCAGACTTTGGATTAATCGCCAGAGCTTTATCAATAGCTGGTTGCGCCACTTTGATAGAGTCATCCAAAGTCATCCCACCATAATTACGCAATAGGATTGCGGAATTTGCCAACCCTACATAGGCATCCTGGTAACTTGCGTCTAACTCTATAGCTCTTTGGAACCATTTAATGGCAGATTTTAACGCAGGTACCGTACGTTTTTGCATTTCTTGATTTCCAGCGCTTTGGGCTATCAATGCATCAACGTTATCTGGCATTCTGGAATACTGTAATGATTTTCCCTCAAATTTGAGTTTGAGCTGTTCCATCACCGCTTTGGAAACCTCTTCTTGCACTTTAAACAAGTCTTTAAACTCACGAACGAAGGATTGCGCCCAGATCTGAGCCCCCGTGGTTACATCCACTAAACTTGCCGAAACCCGAATACGATTATCTTGAGCGTCCCTTCTCACCGTTCCCTCTAACAGGATCCCTACATTGAGTTCTTTGCCTATTTCACTCACAGATTTTTTTGAATCACGATACATAAAGGTAGAGGTGTTAGCAGCAATGCGCAGCCCCTCCATGGTTGAAAGCGCTCCAGCCAATTCTTCACTCAAACCATCGGCAAAATATTGCTCATTGATTTCTTGACTAAAAGTTTTGAAGGGGAGTACAGCCAGAGACTTAATAGCATTTGCAGAATCTGTTGAGGCCGAATTCTGTGGAATATTCGTTTGCAGAGTGGATGGTGATTCTGCCGCAAAGATGGCGAAAAAAACAATAACGACAACAACCATAGAGCCCACAATCACCCAATCATAATGGTGATTGCCTTCTGCTATAGTCTCATCTGTATTGGGGTCGTCCGCCGATTTAGCAACTATAATCCCCTTAGAAGTCAGGTTAAATAACCAAGATAAAACCAAGACCACAGGAAACCCTGAATAAATGCGATTAATAAATAGGCCATGGCTTTATCAGGCACATTTAAGGGAGGAAAAAGCAAATCAGCAATTTGCACCAAAGGCCAAGCAGCAACCACATAAATGGTAGCGACTCTAAATACTCTGCGTCTTTTTAATTCATTCACAAAATGTTTCAAGTTAAGACTCTCGTATTCCTTTGGCTGAGTGATTGGCCTGGTTTTTATCAACCAGGCGGGCAGATGCTTTGAAATAGCACCGCGATATTGACTTTATTTTATATGGATAGTTCCAGAAATAGTTGTTGCCTCTATTTTCCCTTGACCATCCCCAACAGCTAATGAAAGTTTTGCACCACCAGCCGACACCGTTGTTTCACCACTAACGGGCAATTGGTTGTCAATTTTTCCGCCGTAAAGTGCATTTAATTGACATTGATAACCATCGCTTTTTTCCAAGTTCAAATAGAGATCACCATCCACACTACTCAGAATCAATGAACTTTCATGGCTCATTGAGCCACTGACATCAATCACGCCATTCACAGTGCTAAGACGAACCTGATTGATTTTTTGTTGTTTCAAGATAATCTTTCCATCAATGGTGTTAGCATCTATGTCACCGCTCACGCCATGAATTTGAATATTCCCATTCATGGAATGAAGATTGAGATTTCCCTGTATACCTTCAATTTGGATAGGCGCATTCACCACTTCAATATCAACATCATTTTGTCCATTTTTTAAAAGAACCGATCCTGTCACTGATTGAATTTGTGTTGCACCAAGATTGTCTAATTGCCACTCCGTACTCACACCTTCAATTCGAACACCCATGGATTGAGGCAGCTTCAGTTCTAATTTAGAACCAGATACCGGCATTAAATGCTGGGGCATTTCAACTTCTATGATTAACACCTCTTTATTTTGTGAAGTTCTTAATCCTAGGGCGTTATCATCCAAGGTCCCTTCAATGCTCAGATTGGTTTGTTCTGAACCCGTAAGTTTTACCGCACCTCTAATATTAATAAAATGTACTCGGTGGATATTTTCCAAATCAATAGATTTTTGGACTTTTTCTCTGGCATAGGTATTCACTCCCAGTAAAATCAAGGAGGAAAACCACCATGTTTTTTTGAAAAATATCATTATATTCTCTATAGTTACGTCATCTTTTTCTGGATACAATCAAGAAGCAGTCGCTGGAGTTAGATCTAGGAATTGGCTAATTAATTTTCTAGCTCTGTGTAGCTGTGCTTTGCTAGTACCTTCTGCCCCACCCATTGCTTGCGCAATCTCTTGATGCCCCATACCCAGAATCGAATATAACCAAAACACCCTACGTGCACCACGCGGTAGTTGTGACATCACTTTTTGTAAATCAATATTTACTTCTGGATCAGGATTAACAGTTTTAATCCAACTGTCCGAACTATCTAAGGAAACGAGGGTCATCTTCAGGTGCTTTCGATAATAACTGTTCACTACATTTGTGGCAATGGTTCTTAACCAATGCAATAAGCTACTCTCTCCACGGAACTTAGGTAAAGCTCGCCACGCTTTGATAAAAGTTTCTTGAGTACAGTCTTCCGCCATAGAAGAATCTTTGCAACGATGAGTGCAATGTGAATAAATCAACCCATAAAAAGGATGACATAATAAATCAAAGGCTTTTCTATCACCTTTTTTAGCTCTTTCTATCAATGCGACATTATTGGTTATTGTGGTCATTTTGTAGGCCCCTATAGATAAAGCAATCTGCTTAACATATACCCGTATATATACCCGTGATATCTCAAAGTGCTTGCTTTCAGCATTTTGGGGTATCACAGGCATTAACTCTACCATCAAAAGAGGTAACCAAATGTAACCTTCTGTTAAAGAGCGTGAATTTAGTAAACCACCACGGCTTAGGGTTAACTAGCCTCGCGCTAATAGATCTCTCAAATCGATGATAGCGGCGTTTGCTCTGGCGATATAGGAAGACATGACCAATGAATGATTTGCGACAAGGCCAAATCCAGAACCATTCAATATCATGGGACTCCAAAGAGTCTCTTGAGTCTCTTCGAGTTCTCGGATAATTTGACGTAAACTGGCCGTTGCATTTTTCTTTTCGAGTACAGATTGAAAATCTACCTCAATACCCTTTAGCAGATTAATTAATGCCCAACATGAACCTCTGGCCTCAAAAAAGGTATCATCAATTTTCATCCAAGGATTTTTTACGCGAACTTGATCTGATGTTTCTGTGGATTGACTGGCTGTAGAATCTCCAGATAAATCGGTATTTTCACGGTTTTCAACCACGCTGGCACTCAGGCGCTGTGATAGATTACCTAAACGTTTTTCCACACCTTTTAACCATTCACGCAGGTTATCTGATCTGGCAAAAAATTGAGTTTGGTGATCGGAGCTATCCATCAATTTATTTTGATAGGCTTTCAAATACTGAATTCCCTTCATATATTCACTTTCAGCTTCAGGAAAAGCCCAGCTAGTATGCCTCACGTTAAAGCGTGGCTCAGCTTCTTTTAAATCGAGTTGCTCCGAGGATTGTGATTGAGAACGACTAAAATCATTACGCAACACTCTAGCCATATCGCGAAGTTGTACCAAAACCCCATATTCCCAAGCAGGCATATTATCTTGAAAAATGCCTGGCGGTGTCATGTCATTGCTAATAAAACCACCATTTTTATGCAGCAATGTTTCAGAGACCTCAATCATGGCTTCCACGGTAGAATGACCAACAATCAATTCCTTTTGTTGGCCTGCATGGCGCCATGCTTTTTGATTATTGAGTGTTAGTAAATCAGGTTCTTGGCTCCAATAAACACTCAATCCATATAAAACCATGAAAAAGAGAAACAATACAAAAGGTATTAGCTTCAGTGCTACTGAAGATAACCAACTGTCTTTATCGATATCAGATAATCCGCGATCACTCATTATAAATCCCAAATCTCAAATGAAATTAAACTTTCTTGATAGCATGCCACTATTTAACGAAGTTCATTGACTAAAACTATTGATATAAACTATTGACATAAACTATTGACGGATAGTTGCATCAATAGAAAGCTTCTCGCCATTACTGAAGTATAACTCTAATGGAAAATTATCGCCTACTTTTAAAGGGTGATGAAAGCCCATAATCATCAAATGCAACCCTCCAGATTGAAAAACCTGTTGTTGATGCGCTGGAATATCTAATGAACTCATCTCTTGCATTTTATTCATGCCATTCACCATTTGGGATTTATGCATGGAACAGCTCATGGCTTCTGACGAGGTGATTTTAGTTAAAGTGACCGGGCTATCCGACAAGTTGGTGATCTTAAAATAACCAGCCGTCATAGTTTGACTGGGTGCAGTCGCTCTCACCCAAGCATCGCTAACACTCAGGCTTGCTGCATGAGTTTGTTGACTAAAAAGGCTCAACATAAACATTGATAATAATAGTATTGGTTTCATCCTATCTCTCTTAAAGGTATTGTCAGAGCATGCTATCATAGCAAATAATGCTATGGTAGCACTAGGAATCTATTCTCGGACAGGCTCCTAGAGAGATCTTATGATGAACGCTTAGGGATAAGCCAAGCCGTTACAAAATAGCTCACAACACTAAATACTGGGGCCACAAAAAACCCCAACAATGTCACCAATCTTATCACTGTCACATCCCAATCCATTTTATCGGCTAAATAAGCGCAAACGCCTGATATCTTAGATTTTGTCCGGTAAAAGTATGGGGCATGGGAATTTGAACGAGACATAATACTTCTCCTACTTCAAAATACTAAAATTAACTCGCTACCTTCATTTTTTGCTTCAATGCTTGTAGCTCATTTTCTAGTTCTTCATTCGCTGCTAGTGCTTCTATCTGCTGCGCTAATCCTGGTTTATTACCCAAATCAAAAGATTCCACTTCCGCTTCTAGACGATCAAGTTTTCTTTCAAAACCTTCCAGTTTATTTAAAGTTTTATCTCGCTGATACTGATGAGAAACTAAATGAATTTGCTTGCGCTTTTGCAATGATTCGCATTGTTGATCCAGTCGCTTTTGTTTATTCAATGCTTCATTTAATTTAGATTGCAACCGTTGCAAATCCACTTCCAAGCCATTTAATGACTGCTGTAAAATGCTTAACTCTTTGGTTTTACTTTCTATTAATTGAATGCAACGATTTTTTTCTTGCAAGGCTGCTTTGGCTAAATCTTCTTTTTCGTGTCGCAAAGCTAATTCAGCTTTCTCCACCCAACCTTGAGATTGCTCAGATAATTGTTTTATTTCTCTCTCAATGGTCTTTTTATCAGCAAGTATAACTGCAGCGCTAGTTCTCGCTTCTGCTAAGGCATTTTCCATTTCCACAATCATTAATTTTATTAGTTTCTTGGGCTCTTCCGCTTTATCGAGAAGGGCATTAATATTACTGCTGATAATGTCATTAAACCGTGTAAACATTCCCATAATAGGCTCCTAAAGTAATAAAAAAATCTTTAAGCAGAGAGTTTGAATAGAATCACATGCTTTTTGATAAATACATAGATGCTATTCAGGAATCATGCCATAATATTTTTTCCTTTATTTACAGAAAGATACGTTTTTTATTCCCCAAAAACATCTAAGGTAATACTCAATTCACTAACTTTTGGTCAAATTCACAACTCATACAGGCTTTAACTCCGGAAAAATCATCCTCTTGGATCTCCCAGCATTTTATGCTTGAATAGCTCACCCAAACTTTAAAGGACATACAAATGCGAAAAATACTTCTTACAAGCTTTGTCACACTCTCGTTGTTTCATATAACGGCCTGTCACCATGACTCAGATGAGCAGCCTATGGCTCAGAGTACCGCTCAGAGTAAAACTGCAACGCCACCCATAGCTCAAGTCGATTCCCCCAAGGAATCATTACAATGGTTGAATCAAGCCGCTCAAGATCGTGCTGATATCTATGCCCCTTTTGAGCTGAATGCTGATTTATCTTCACTCTCTGTTAGACAAAAATCCATGCTGAAGTTGCTAATTGAAGCCGCTGAAATTACCGATCAGCTTTTTTGGGAGCAGTCTTATGGTGAGAAAAATGCGCTGATGCAAAAGCTATCAACTGAACAACAAAGAAACTTTGCCAATCTCAATTATGGACCTTGGGATCGCTTAAATGGCGACAAACCTCTATTCACTTCTATTGGCGAAAAGCCTTTAGGCGCTCAATTCTATCCTGCGGATATGACCAAAGAGGAGTTTGAAAAGTTGAACCTCCCTGACAAGAAAGGCTTGTATTCATTAATCAGAAGAGATGGATCAGGACAACTTCGCTTGGTTCCTTATCACATCGCGTACCAATCACAACTCAGCAGAATTTCCGACTTGTTGAAACAAGCATCAGCCTTAGCGGATGATCCAGAGTTTGCGCAATTTTTAAATCTACGTGCAGAAGCTTTGATGACGGATGATTTCCAACCGAGTGATTTCGCTTGGATGAAAATGAAATCGAACCCTGTTGAATTAGTCATTGGCCCTATCGAAACCTATGAAGATCAACTCTTTGGTTATAGAGCAGCCTATGAAAGTTATGTTTTAATCAAAGATCTCTCTTGGAGTAAAAGACTCGAAAAATATGCCAGCTTTTTACCCGAATTACAGAAAGGCTTACCGGTTACCGATGCCTATAAACCACCTATGTCTGGCACAGGCAGCGATCTCAATGCCTATGATGTGATTTATTATGCGGGTCATTCCAATGCGGGCTCTAAAACCATTGCAATTAATCTTCCGAATGATGAAGAAGTACAGCTTAAAATGGGTACTCGACGTTTACAACTCAAAAATGCCATGAAAGCTAAATTCGATAAAATATTAATACCCATCGCTGAACAATTAATCTCTCCACAACAACTAAAGCATGTTAAATTTTATGCATTTTTTGCGAACACCATGTTTCATGAAGTGGCTCATGGTCTAGGTATCAAAAATACACTAGCCGGAAATAGCAGCGTTCGCCAAGCATTGAAAGAAAATGCTTCAGCCTTTGAAGAAGGTAAAGCAGATATTTTAGGGCTTTATATGGTGACTGAACTATTTAAAAAAGGCGAACTGGAAGAAGGTGAATTGATGGATTATTACACCACTTTCCTTGCTGGTATTTTCCGAAGCGTACGTTTTGGTGCATCCAGTGCTCATGGCAAAGCCAATATGTTACGTTTTAATTATTTTAAAGAAAGAAATGCTTTTAGCAGGAATGAAAGTGATGGAACTTATTCTGTCAACTTTGAAAAATTTCAGCAAGCGATGACAGAGCTATCTCATGACTTACTCACTATTCAAGGCGATGGAGATTATCAAAAAGCCAAGGAATGGTTAGAGACAAAAGGCGTTATTGACTCAGGGTTACAACAAGACTTAAGTAAACTAGACAAAGCCAATATCCCAGTTGATGTATATTTTAAACAAGGCGTTGATGTACTGGGTTTGTAAATGTAACCGATTTTAAATGGTTTTGAGCAACAAACTCAAAACCATTTAAAGAACTTCAAAATTAGCACCTGTATCACCACAATGGCGAAGGTCACCAATGAAAAAATCATAAAGGCATTGGTATTATCAACCCCAGGCATTCCCCCTATATTAATACCAAACAATCCAGTGACAAATGAAAGGGGTACAAAAATAACTGTAATAATAGATATCACATAAATATTTTTATTAATCTTTTCAGTAGTTTTGGCTTCAATTTGTTTATCTAAAATTTCACAACGCTCTCGAATGAGTTTTATCTCTTCAATTTGAATACACATAAAATCATAGAAAGATAGCGCATGATGTTTAAAAGGCTTTTGCTCCCACGCATAATGATTCACTGATAATTTCCGCAGAGTTTCTTGCTGAGGTAACAAATGCCGCCACATTTTGGATGCCTTACGTTTGAGATCATGCAAAACAAATTGTTCAATACAGCCATGTTCATCAAATTCATCTTCGATGTTCTCAATCTCTTGGGTCATCTTATCTACATAATGTTCAATGCGAGTCAACACTTGGCTAATAATTTCAATAAAAACATCACTACTAGACTTTAAAAAACTATCACTTTCTTGTAGAGAGAGGTACACCTTATGCAAAGATTCCATACGTCTATTGGTAACCGTAATCAATTTTTTTCCATCGAAATACATCCGCAATGACACCATGTCTTCAGGATCTTGGCCATGATTAAAATTGATGCCTCGTAAAAAAATCAAAAACTTTTCTTTATCAAGTTCGGTAAAATGAGAGCGAACATTTTCATCAAACAAGGTATCCGAAATAGATTGATTCATGAGTTCATAAACTCTGGATTTGGCATTTTTGTTTTGACGCCAGTTATGAAACCAAAACTCAACATTATGCTCTTTAATCTCATTGACTTGAGAAGGTTTATTCTTCTCAAAAACAAAAATTGATTCTTTTATTTGATCCATTTTTTTACAACCTATTCTTGATTATTTTTAAGATGAATGACTCTTTGTGGAAATGGTATCTCTATTTGATTCTCTCTAAAAACATCATCGATAGCAAAGTTAATCTCACTTGTTACATTCAAAATCTGACTTATTTCCCTGATAAAAAAACGTAATTGGAAATTAAGGCTACTATCACCAAACTCCATAAATAATACAGAGTATGGGAAATTTTCATCCCCTATAACCACATTTTTATTCGTCGCTAGAATTTGCTTCAACAATTTAGCCACTAATTTGGTATCACTTCCATAGGCCACTCCAATTTTAATTTTAACTCGCCCCACACTGTCTTCAAACATAAAATTGGTTACATGATTACTAATAAATTCAGAGTTTGGGATCAACACATCCGAGTTATCAAAAGTTTTGATATGTGTTGAACGAATATTGATTTTTTCAACAAACCCTTGTGTCCCACCAATTTCAACCCAATCATTAGGTTTTACTGGTCGTTCAATCAATAAAATAATTCCCGAAATAAAATTACTGACAATGTTTTGTAATCCGAAACCTATTCCAACAGAGAATGCACCTGCAATAATCGCAATATTCCCTAAATTGAATCCGCTGATTGATAATGCGACGAGACTTGAAAATGAAACAGCACTATACCAAAACAAGGAACCCTTTGCATTTTGGCGATCAGAAGCATCTGTATCTTTTTTCTTAAAGTTGCTTTCTATTTTTTGTCTAATTGCCCATGAAAAAATAAGTAATGTGCTCAATATGAACATTGCAAATAACAAATTTCTTGGATTTAAAGTGACAGAACCAAATGTAAAACCTTCAATAAATGTTTGCTCAATAAGGATAATGATATTTTCTGGCAACCCTGTATAACCTATTAAAACCATAAATACCGCGATAACAATCGAGGCATACAAACTCCATTTAAACCATGTCAAACCGGGAATATCATTGGTGACTGTCAAACTTATATTTTTTCGTATTTTCTTAATAGGTTCTGTTTTACTTCTTCTTAAGATTGACATAGCGCTATCGAGTATCATCAACACAACTTCATGGAAGCTCTGCAATATCAGTACAATATAAAGAACCATCAAAATTTGATGAGCCAAAGCATGGTATTCTGAGGCTTCCAAAGTCATAGTTAGCAATGTCAATAGCATCAATATTTTTTTAAGTGTTCGAGGCTCCCTCAAATAGAAAAGTATCATCACGCTAAACATGGCACTAAAAGCGATGACTCCATGCCAATATTTATTGCCCTGCCAAATCAATTCACTGTTAATCAATAATGAATTGGTAACACCAATGATGATTGATATCACGAACAACAACTTTATAGTAACTGAATTTTTCTTTTCGGAATGTCTTGGGATCAATAAGATAGAATTAAAAAATATCCAAGCATAATCATAGGAAAAAAAAGGAAAAAAATAATTAATGGCAAATGGTATTAATGATGTGAAACCTATCAAAATCAATGCCGTCAAGGGTTGATAGTTGGCTTCTTTTTTTCCTAATTCTTTCCTCACTGAAAACTGAATTATTCCAGACAAGGTTAAAAAATACAGTATTAAAAATCCATAATAATAAACTACATCCAGGACATTCCATTGACTTTCTTCCAATGCGCTTTGATAGACCAAGGCTTTTTGCCAATAATTGGTAATCCTCATTGTACTTAATTGTGAAATATATTTATCTTTGATTTTGTAGAGTTTTATTAAATAATATTTACACGCATAAAGATTATTCTGAAATTTATTTTCATCCGCTTTTATTTCCTTATTTTGTATTGCATTCGTCTCAGATTTTTCATTGCTTACACCATTCTCTTGGAGATTGGTAATGTGACTGATGCCATCCAGTTCTTTTTGAGAGTTTTTTTCACAATCCTCCAGTATTTTTTGGATATCTTTCAATTTTTGAAGATTTTCTTTTATGTCATTCAGATCTGACTTTTCGTTTGGCGTATCAACCTTTTTTTCAAATAGATCTAAAGTCCTGATGATGTCTTTAGGTAGACTTTCTTGGGCATAGCCCAAGCCCCCCAAACAAAAGAATATCAAAAAATGAACCAGTCTAATTAAAATCTTTTTTTTCATTATGGCCTCATAGACCTAATCAACGAATAAATCATCTTGCAGTTGTTCAATGTTTTCAGCAACTTCTGATGCATCTGTAAAATGTGCGATATGAAACATCGCATCCCCTTCTTGCACCAAGGGTATATTTTGCATTCCAATAATCACCCCATCTATATGAACAATGACTTTATCAAGCACTTCACCAAAACTGTCACCAATTTCAGCTAACACATCTCCTTTCTTTACATGCATTCCTAAACCATAACGATTATTCACAATGCCACTGGCTGTTGCCCTTAGCCAGATACTTTTGGTGGCAATAAAGGGATCGGTGGTCACTTTCAGTTGCCGAGTTTTACGCATACCCAGAAAGCTCATTACATTAAGTACACCTTTAAGACCCGCTCGGATGGATAACTCATCAAAACGTAGCGCTTCCCCGGCTTCGTACACTAAAATTCTCACATCATTCTCTCTAGCAACTTGTCTTAATGATCCATCTCTGAGATCGGAATCCAACAACACGGGTACATTAAAGGCTCTGGCTAAATCCAGCGTCTCTTGATCACTTAAATCCGCTCGAATTTGCGGTAAATTTCCACGATGGATAGCACCCGTATGCAAATCAATGCCGTAATCGCACTTCATAACAATTTCTGAAAAAAATTTATGGGCAACTCGTCCAGCCATAGAGCCTTTAGCAGTTCCTGGAAAGCAGCGATTGAGATCGCGTCTATCTGGCATATAGCGGCTTTGATTTAACACGCCGTGCACATTCACCATGGGAACGGCAATCAACGTACCCTTCAACAGTTTGAAATTACGCTTTTTGATCAATCGTCGAATGATTTCAATGCCGTTCAGTTCATCACCATGAATTGCAGCGCAGATAAAGAACGTTGGGCCTTGTTTTTTGGCTCTATTCACATAAATAGGAATAGAGATATCCGTATCATTATAGAGTTTGGCAACGGGCAGGTGAATTTCATGCGTTGAACCCGCTTTGATCTGAATACCATCAATAACTAACTCTGCTGCCACAATTAGCCTTTACCCTTGGTTTTGTTATGAAAAGGTTTGGCATTTTTTTCGATATACTCGAAGATCATGCCTGAAATGTCTTTTTGAGTAGAGGTTTCGATGCCTTCTAATCCAGGAGATGAATTGACTTCCATCACAACAGGCCCATTATTGGAACGCAGCAAGTCCACGCCACAAACACCTAGCCCCATGACTTTGGCAGCATTTAATGCGGTTGCACGCTCTTCCTTCGTCAGTTTAATCACTTCAGCACTACCACCTCGATGCAGATTTGAGCGAAATTCTCCTTCTGCACCTTGACGTCTCATAGCCGCCACTACTTTTTCGCCGATGACAAAGCAACGAATATCTGCGCCAGCCGCCTCTTTAATAAACTCCTGCACCAGAATATTCGCTTTTAATCCCATAAAGGCTTCAATGACACTTTCTGCGGCTTTAGTCGTCTCAGCTAGCACCACGCCAATTCCCTGAGTTCCTTCTAGTAGCTTAATCACTAAGGGAGCTCCGCCGACATTTTTGATTAAATCTTTGACATTATCAGGCGAGTTTGCAAATCCTGTACGAGGTAACCCAATGTTTTTCCTGGCTAATAACTGCATGGATCGGAGCTTGTCTCTAGAACGGCTAATGGCCACGGATTCATTCACAGAAAATGTGCCCATCATTTCAAACTGTCTAACCACCGCAGTTCCATAAAAGGTCACTGAAGCCCCGATTCTTGGAATGATGGCATCATATTGAGGTAATTCTTCCCCTTTATACCGAACAGCAGACTTGCTACTGGTAATGTCCATATAGCAATGCAAGGTGTTAATAATATCGACATCATGGCCTCGAGCAATTCCCACCTCTTTCAATCGTCTTGTCGAATAGAGTTTTGGATTTCGAGATAATATAGCTATTTTCATTAAGATTACCTAATTGGCACAGTTGTCATAAACACTGCGAATATGAATGCGTTTTATCGCTCTATTTTTTTGAGTAGTTGGGTAAGACGGCAGCTTTTGACACTAAACCTTCTAATCCATTAAGTTTTATTTCGTAAATTAAGGCTAATTGCTCGCCAAGTTTTCCATTGGGAAACCCATTTCTGTGTAACCACACCATATAGGGCTCTGGCAAATGTAGCAATTTTCGACCTTGATACTTGCCAAATGGCATAATGGTATTAACGGCTTGGTGGAGCAATGGACCCTGCATGGAAAATCTCTTTTTGGCTAATATTCGTTCAAACTTGATCAGACCACACAGCATACTCATTTCCGTTGATATCCATAAAATGGAATCGTTTTCCACCTGGAAAAGAGAATATATCCTGAGTGATTTCACCGCCATTGAGTTTAATCAGTTGCTTTTTTTGTGGCAGATTACTCGCATAAAAAACAATCAACGCCATTCCTTTAGACTGATTAAAACATTTATCCGAAAGCGCCAGCCCTGCATCTATACCCGCATTTGTAGGACAACAATAATCCTCACCATAATCGGTAAACTCCCATTCAAACACTTTAGCAAAAAAGGATTTTGACAACGCCATATTTTTGACAGGTATTTCTATGTAATTTATGGTATTTTCTTTAGGCATGGTTACTTCCTAGTAAAATCTCTCAATTTTTTTCATCAATTGTAGCCTGTTATCACTAATTGTCTAAGTTTTCTGCTTGCATCATCATTTATTCCACACTAAACTTTCGCCCAACTTTGATTTAGATAGACCATTCAGGATACTGTAGTCCATGTTTTCAATTGCCCAGCAGATAGCAAAAGAGTTAAATATTCAGACCCAACAGGTAGAGGCAACCATCAGACTAATGGATGAAGGGGCAACTGTGCCTTTTATCGCACGATACCGAAAAGAGGTTACCAATGGCCTTGATGATACCCAACTTAGAAATCTGGATGAGCGCTTAAACTATCTTAAAGATCTTGAAGCACGAAGAGAAGTCATTCTTAAAAGTATCAGTGATCAAGATAAGCTCTCTGAAAGCCTAAAACAGCAAATTATGGGCGCAACCACAAAAACTGAACTCGAAGATCTCTACCTTCCTTACAAACCCAAAAGAATCACTAAAGGACAACTGGCTATCACAGCAGGATTAGAACCTTTAGCAGATGCCTTATATCAAAATCCCGATCTTGATCCTGAGCTGGAAGCCGCTCATTTCCTCAATACAGAACATAAAATTGACACGACAAAAGATGCGCTGGAGGGTGCCCGCTATATTTTGATGGAACGCTTTGCTGAAAATGCTCAATTATTGGGTCATCTTCGTGATTATTTATGGTCTCAAGCCCAAATCAAATCATCCGTTATCGATGGGCAGCAGAAAACTGGTGAAAAATTTTCTGATTATTTTGAGTTTCATGAGGCCCTAAACAAAATCCCTTCTCATCGTGCATTGGCTTTATTTAGAGGTCGCAATGAAGGCATACTCCAACTCTCGATGGTTTCCTCTCTCTCGGAACTTGAAGATGAAGCTTTGCCCTCCCCTTGTTTAGGGATCATCGCCGACCAATTCTCCATTCAAAACCAACAACGTCCAGCAGATAGCTGGCTTGATCAGGTAGTCAAATGGACGTGGAAAATCAAGCTGCAACTTCATATGGAGTCCGAGTTATTTGGGCAGTTACGCGAATTGGCTGAAGGTGAAGCCATTAAGGTTTTTGCCAGAAATCTAAATGATCTCCTGATGGCAGCTCCCGCTGGTCGTAAAGTTACCCTAGGGTTAGATCCAGGCTTAAGAACTGGCGTGAAAGCGGTTGTGGTTGACGATACAGGCAAGTTATTACATTTTTGTACCATTTTTCCACATGCCCCCCAAAACCAGTGGGATGCATCCATCGCAAAACTAAAACAATTATGTCAGGAACATCAAGTGAACTTAGTCAGTATCGGCAATGGTACCGCTTCTCGTGAAACTGACAATCTGGTGAAAGAGGTACTTAAATCCTTAACCGCCATGAAAATTGACAAAATGGTAGTCAGCGAAGCTGGAGCATCTGTTTATTCTGCCAGTGAATTAGCCGCTAAAGAATTCCCTGATTTAGATGTCACCTATCGCGGAGCTGTTTCTATAGCGAGAAGATTACAAGATCCCTTGGCAGAACTGGTTAAAATTGACCCAAAATCCATTGGCGTGGGGCAATACCAACACGATGTCAGTCAAATTCGTCTAGCCCGCTCGTTGGAAGCTGTGGTTGAGGATTGTGTGAATGCTGTCGGAGTTGATCTTAATACGGCCTCTAGCCAGCTGCTAAGTCATGTATCTGGCCTGAATAAATCCCTGGCCAACAATATTGTGAACTACCGCGATACTAATGGGCGTTTCACCAATAGAGCCAACTTACTTTCAGTTCCGCGCTTAGGCCCCAAAGCCTATGAACAAGCGGCAGGTTTTTTAAGGATAGTAGAAGGAGAGAATCCTTTAGATGGCTCATCCGTTCATCCTGAAGCCTATCCTTTGGTTGAGAAAATTCTTGTGAAAGAAGCTGTTGAAGTTAAACAGCTGATAGGTAATAGCCAAATACTCAAGTCTTTAAAAGCAGAACAGTATGTGAATGAGCAATTTGGTTTGCCAACCGTCAAAGACATTATCGCTGAACTTGAAAAACCAGGACGAGATCCCCGTCCTGCCTTTAAAACAGCCTCTTTTAAAGAGGGTGTTGAAGATGTCAAAGATCTCAAACCAGGAATGAAATTGGAAGGCGTTATTACCAATGTCACCAACTTTGGCGCCTTTGTCGATATTGGGGTGCATCAGGATGGATTGGTTCATATTTCATTATTAGCCGATCGCTTTGTTGCAAATCCCCATGATGTGGTGAAAGCGGGTGATGTTGTTCAGGTTCGCGTTGTTGAGGTAGATGCACAGAGAAAACGCATTAGTTTAACCATGCGTTCAGACAATGCTGAAACTGCCTTTATACAAAACACCGCCAAATCAGCTCAAGCAGAAGTCACTAAAAAACAACTAAATAAGCACTCTCCCCAGATAAAATCCCATAAAGAATCTGGTCAGAGGAGTAAATGCGTTCAAAACTCAGCATTTGCTGATGCATTAAATGCAGCATTACTCAAGAAATAGTTTTTCATCTCATTGATAAACAAGGTTTTTATTTAAAATGGATGGGGGAATCTTGTTTATCATTAGTTTTTCTAATTTCAGGCATTAAAAAAACTATTTTTTATGCTTGCACATTGAGTCTAAAATTGGTATAAAACTACTGCGCTAGCAAATACTAGAAGCTCATAGGAAATGAGCCTGCAATAGAAATACTTTTATAAGCCTCACAATGTGGGGCTTTTTTATGCCTGAATGTTTTTTTGAGGAATATTTATGAATTTATCATTCAGAACCAGTCGCTTTATGCTATTTTTTGTTTGTCATGAACTGATTATCTCAGCCTTCTATTTTCAATTCGTTAAAGGTCTTGAACCCTGTCCCTTGTGTATCTTTCAAAGACTCGCCTTTATGGGCATGGGGATACTCTTTCTCGTCGCAGCCATACATAACCCCAAAGCATTGGGTCAAAAAATATATAATTATTTAACCCTAATACCAACCATCGCTGGTATTGTGGTTGCGGGAAGACATGTTTGGTTGCAACACCTCCCTAAAGATAAGGTGCCCACCTGTGGCCCCGGTTTAAACTACATGATTGAAAATTTCCCATTGGGTGATGCCCTAAGTAAAATTTTCAAAGGAAGCGGTGAATGCGCTGAAGTCAGCTGGAAAATGTTGGGATTTACCATGCCAGAACTCACCCTCGGGACTTATTTGGTGTTTGCGACCTTCTTGGTACTCAGCATCAAAAGCATCAGCAAAAAAAGCCTGCCTTGGTAGTTTCTCAGAAGCAACAAAGATGATATGTATTGATATACCCGTGCCACCTGGAAATCCCGTATTTTCAGGTGGCACGGGTATATCTGCAGAGGTTTAATAGAATGAACATAAAGCGCCCAAGTCTCTGCGGAGCAACCCCCCGTAACCCACGGGGCACCAATGAGCAGCAAATAAACCTCTCTTGGCTGATCTGGCTAGCTGTTTATGCATTGTTTTCCGTGATCTGGACTTTTTTTACCCTTGATTTCTACGATGTGCCGGGTTACCGGATCGGTGGCGCAATACTGTTAGTTGCATTAATTAACCTTTGCCACCAGCAGATATCCCGGGCTCAAATTTACGCTTTGTTGATGGGTGTATTGGCTGCAAATTATCTTGCTGAACACTTTTTGCTCGGAATGCTACCGGTTTTGGCGGTTATCAATAGCGTTAGTG
>PCTP01000178.1:36352-39316 GCA_002770795.1 Gammaproteobacteria bacterium CG22_combo_CG10-13_8_21_14_all_40_8
GGTTAATGAAGCATTTTGCACCGGACGCTATGTTACCCAATACCTTGTCCAAAACATTACACTTCATTTTTTATGCCATCACCTTGCCTGTGATGCTTGCAAGCACCGCACAAGCTAGCTTTGAAAGCCTGATCTTGGAGAAAAGTGAGTTCATTCGCTCTTTTGTTTACTGGTTCTCGCTTCGTTTTAATGCCATGGTTTTATTTTCGCCTTTGCTCTTGTTGTTTCTCCACAAATCTAAATCGGCAGTCACTTCCCAGAAAATAAAACCTCTATTTATTCTGGTGTTATTAACCACTCTGGCGGTCGTATCTATCGTTTTTTTGCGACAAAACCCGCCAGGCAGATCGTTGGCGACATATAGCTATTTGTTGATCCCATTAACATTATTTGCTGCACTACGTTTACCTCTTTTGCAAACGCTGCTCCTCATCCTATTATCCAGCCTGGTCGCGTTTTGGGCCGACTCGCAAACAGCGGGAGAGGGCAAACAGGCACAAAATAGTCTGGTTGCATTGTCTATTTTTTTGAGTATCAACACCTTAATTGCCTGGTTAGTTGGCACGCTGCGCAGGGATCGTGATGAATTGTTAAAAACGGAAACCCAGTTACGCCATCTGTATGAAATGATCAGTCGGATTAATCAGCTGATCATTAGACGCCCCTTAACTAACAAAGCGCTATTTTCATCAGCATGCAAAGTAATTCTTGAAGAAACTGGCTTTTTTCAGGTCAGTCTCTGTTTTAACCACCCGTCGGATAAATCAGTGGCTCCAGATCAGGTCACGTTTATCAAACGTGGCGAAAATATAGCAGAACATGAAACGGGTGACTCAGTTAATTGCCAGTTAATGCAAAACGCTGTGGCGTCAGGAAGATCCACACTGTTTCAGCATTGCACTCAGTGTTCTAGTTTTCAGACTTGCGACTGTAAACCTTCAGCGCAAAGTGCCGGCGCAGCCTTCCCGATTAAAGAGGGTGAGCTTGTTGTCGGTGGCTTGCTGATATTTTCTAACGAACCTTATGTGTTTACCGATGGTGACATCAAGTTGTTTCAGGAGTTAGCAGATGACTTAGGTTTCGCTATCAACATGCAAAAAATGCAGAGACATTTAAATCAAGTTAGTGAAGTTTTCGAATATGCCAACGAAGCCATTATTATAGCCAATAATGATGGCACGATTTTAGATGTAAACCCGGCCTTTACCAACATAACGGGCTACAGCAGAGACGACATGATTGGCCAAAACCCCAGAATATTAAAATCTGGCCAACAGGCTGAGGGCTTTTTTGAACAGCTGTTTAAGCAACTGCTCAGCCGAGGCGTCTGGAGCGGTGAGTTCTGGAACCAGAAAAAGAATGGCGATCTGTACTTGCAGCGAGGAACCATGAGTTGTGTTTTGGATAAAGCAGGCAATACGCAACACATTATCTCGGTAATGGAAGACATTACCGCGCAGCAGCAGAATATAAACGATCTGCATCAACTCGCTAACTTCGATCAACTCACTGGGTTACCCAACAGATTGTTATTCAAAGAACGCTTTGTTCAGGCGGTCTCTCAAATATCGAAATCAAACTGCTCATGGTCAATCTTATTTATTGATTTAGATAAGTTTAAAGAGGTAAATGAGGCATTTGGGCATCAATTTGGTGATAACTTGCTGCGCCAGGTTACACAAAGATTCACCTCCTTGATTCGTGACACAGATATTATCTGCCGTTTTGGTGGAGATGAATTTATGGTACTCACCCAGGGCAATGCAGAAGTAGCCAGTCATATGGCGCAGCGACTCATTGATACTGTCAAAAACGAATTTACCATTGAAAGCGTGGATTTTCATGTCGGCTCCAGTATTGGTATCGCATTATTTCCGCAGGATGGGAAAGATTTGGACACGCTAATTCAAACAGCAGAAACTGCAATGTATAAGGCCAAAGCGCTGGGCGGTAATCGTGCGGTCTTTTTTAATCAATCCATGCAAGCAGAAGTACAAAGCCAACTCAGCTTAAGAACTGAGCTGGATAAAGCGATTATTAACAATGAATTCAGTTTACGCTTTCAACCCAAAGTAACAGTAAAAGATGAATTAATTCAAATAGTTAGTTACGAAGCGCTGATACGCTGGGAACATCCAGAGAAAGGCATGATCCCACCAGCCATTTTCATCCCTCTGGCGGAAAGAACTGGCCAAATTGTTGAAATAGACCAATGGGTCATAAAAACGACGCTTGAAAAATTAACAAGCTGGTACCAGCAGTTGCCTGATCAGGTGCTACCTGTGGCAATTAATGTCTCTGCTGCACTTTTCTCTTCTCCAGAATTTGTAACCTCATTCCAGCAACAGTTAATCGCTTCAACAATTCCGCCGCACTTAATTGAGCTGGAAATCACGGAACACGTGGCGATTCTGGATAACGAGTACACCCTTAACACCCTGGTCTCATTGAAAAAACTGGGCATATGTTTGTCGATGGATGATTTCGGAACGGGATATTCCAATTTGAGTTATCTGCACCAGTATCCTGTGGATGTTCTCAAAATTGATATTGCCTTTGTTAAAGACGTGCACCTGCATCAAAACAAACAAAGCTTAGTAAAGGCAATTATCAACATGGCACATGCTCTAGATTTAATAACCATTGCAGAAGGGGTCGAATGCAAGGAAGAGTTTGAATTTCTAAAAAATGAGGGGTGCGACCAATACCAAGGGTATTTATTTGGTAAACCCGAGTTGGAAGAACACCTTTCATTCTGGATAAGTGAAAAAAAAGGTACTTCTTACCTTGAATAAACCAATGCGTGAGGACAATAACAATATGATTAAACTGCCCTATTATACCCAATCAACCTGAAAATGGTGGATCAAAAAGTCTGAAAATTATCTGACTCTCGAATTGAGCGAGTCAGTGATGTCAGGCAATGTCACATCAAAAAAATCTCGAATACTCTGTCGAAATTCT
>PCTP01000255.1:0-3355 GCA_002770795.1 Gammaproteobacteria bacterium CG22_combo_CG10-13_8_21_14_all_40_8
AAGATGGGTTTGAAGTGTTTAAAATAGACTTTCATAATCGTCCCTATATATTGATGAATATTAAAGAGCAATCAACTATCGCTCGGTCTTTATGTGCCTGTACCACCCAAAGGCTGGTAGCACAGGCGCCTGATTGAACCTAGGTTTGCAAGTTTCCTAAAAAAGTTGGGTATTATTTCATAACTTAATGAAATAATGCAACCAAGCATCCACTAGAAACAAACCCAACTGCTCAGCACTTGATCAAATTAAACTACAACACATGGGACACCAGAGGATGATGTACAAGTAAAGCGCCAAGTATCACCAAGACTTGCCGATAACCCTGTTACTCTTAACATTCCAGCTGCCATAAGAGCATTGTAGATAGCCACATTGCCAGGCGTCACTTTCGTTATCCCTTGAGGAACTTGTGGTACACCATTCACGATGGGAATCACCTGCCCTTCGGAATCAACAATTTTAGTCGGCTTCCATTCTCGTGCTTGAGGATCCCATTCGGCGACTATCATGCCATCACTGTACACAACGCCAATTTGTGGCGCGACAATATTGGTTGAAAATCCATTGGTTGTGCTGCTTGAGCCTGTATAGGTACCGCTCCCCTCCACTTTTGCACCCGTAAAAATGGCGCTGACTTCAGCTGTAAGAGAGGCTGCCCATTCCCATGCACTGCCGCTTTGACTACTGGCCGTGGCAACGCCCATACTGTTATTTAAAGCGTCTGAAATTTGAGAAAAAGTGCCGCCTGTTGCTTCAGCCAGAGATGCCATTATGACCCCGCTAAATGTACCCGCCCATGAGGTAGAACCCAACTGTGCAATGCCCCCAAAGTTTGCGATAGTTGCATTGTTAAACAGGGGAAAAAAGCCTGAGTAGGCCGAATAGCCTTGAACAGGAATAGTTCCAAACATGCCACTATAGATCGGTGGATTCTCTATCCCCACTATCTCAAACGGCGTTTCTCGCTCTAGCTCGTAGACAACCTTAATATAATCAGCTACATCAGAGTCTGGAATCAAAGGACCAACTGCTCGGATAATAGTTCGACCCAACTCATATTCATAAAAACGGTTAATATTAAAGTAAACCGTGGTTTGATCCTCAATATTATGCACATACACTTGATGTAAGCCATCGGGTAAGTCTGATGAGACATTAATTGCTTCTTGTTTAACCAACTGCATATCGCTACAACCTTGATTATCACAAGGTATAACACGAGTTTGTGCTTGTACTTGAAACATAAAAGAAGCGCCAATAATGGTGGCAAGTGATTTTTTAAAAAAAGAGACATTCATTGATTTAATTCCTTAACCGCAAAAGCAGTTTTCTATTTTGGTTTAAATTAATTCGTGCGTGTATCCGGATAACGCAATGGAACAATAATTGCTGGGGGGGGGAAATTGTCAATGGTAATATGACCATTTTTTTCTTATTAGGTGCTTGCGGAGTCTATCATTCCACTTAACCACGCGCCATTAACTCCCCATTCTCGATACATTCCACAGCTCAATTTCTAAATACCTGAAGTGGCTTACAGCGCGTTTTTTGGTTAGATTAAAGTCATATCTCAATTGTCTAATAATCTCTGTCGCTTGCATTCAGATCAAGAGACTCTTCTTCCAATAATGGGGTTAAGGAGTTTTGTGAGCGAGTGCTTTTATTGACTTGATAAATCGAACTGGCTGAGTCCAAATCTTTTTGTTTTACATTGGCAATAGTTTCTCTATTCCTCATAAAGTCTTTTAACTCTGAAACAATTTTATCCAAATCTTGCTCTGCTTTATGCAATTCCATAATCGAACGATAACCCTCTAAATTGTTCGCGCCACTTGTAGCAAAACTGGAGGTGACAATTTTTGCAGAAACAATCCATGGCGTCATACTGGAACGCACAATGGTATTTTCTGAACGGGTGCTGTCATGAATACTGGTGCCAGTACTAATTTTAGACTCGGTGTAAGTACCATTGCATTGAAAATAGACGATCAACGACTCATATTGCATTTCAGACCAGAAAGTAAATGCCACTTCCGCTAAAATACGACCAAAAATCCATAATAAAAATGGATAAATAATGGCGTTGAGGGCTATCATTGGTGCACTACTTATTTGCGTGATCTGATGTATACCAGAATATAGCATCAAAGCCGCAGACAATAGCAACAATTCCCCAACAACAGTTCCGGCAATTCTTAAATTTTTAAATAAGAGCGACATCTCGACAGGACGAAAAACGGGTTGTGTTTCTTCAATAATTTCTCCACTGAACTTGCCTTTATCATCACTTCCTTGTTCGATTAAGTTTGGATCAAAATCACGATAGACACGATTGGGAATTTCCTTAAAACGGCGATTCGCCATAATAATATCTTCAAAATTGATAAAAATATCTTGGGGGTGAACATTCTCTTGCCAGTTCTCTCTAAACTCTGACACTTCGGTTTTGGGATCAGTTTTTTGCGCTCGGAGCAAAGTCATGAGCAATGAATACCCAAAAACCACCACGCCTAAGCTGGTTAATGTGATGATATAGTTAATGGTTGAAAATGAGATTTTTGGCAAGGGCGTAACTTCGGTATGGAAATAACTGAGTAATACTGGGGTTAAAATAGAGAAGGTAATTCCCCAAACAACCCCCTTGGAACCCGAATCTTGCAAACTTGAATCTGGCCCTGTTGGATTTAATTTGCGCTGACCCCCTAAGGATTGCGTTGTCCACACTATCAACAAAAACAGCCCTAAAAAAAGACTCAGCCAATCCAACACGGGTGTGGTGGTAATCACAGTCAATCCTGTACTTCCTGAAAACCAAGCCAATCCAAAAAACAAGAATCCAACCAAGGTGTAAACCAAAGAGCCTGACAGGGATTGAATTTTATTGCGGAGTAAATGCGGTAAAAACAGCAAAGTGGGCATCAGGGTTAAGATCAATCGTGCGAACCAACCTTTGGGTTCCGTAAATGTTAAATTCTTGCGCCCCATTAACATTTGAATTAATTGCTGAGATTGATAGTGAAGATATTTTTCCCGCGTTGAATCTTCGCTGGGAGAAACATTTTCAGCCAAACTAGCGGGTACACTACGTCCTACATAAAAACGCATCATTTTAAATAAGCCCGAGCCAAGAGCAATAACCCCTTGGCTCAGTAACAGCAAACCAATCAACAACGACAGCCAGCCACTAGTTTTGTCGCCCTGCTGAACTAAACTGGATACAGATAGTAGTGTGATAACCCCTAAAACAGTGAGAATCAAACCACGAATTGCCTGCACAAACCCGACAAACTTAAAGGGGTTGCGGATCCCAAGAGTATCCGACCCATATTCAAAAGCCATGTGTCATCCTTAG
>PCTP01000255.1:3362-5372 GCA_002770795.1 Gammaproteobacteria bacterium CG22_combo_CG10-13_8_21_14_all_40_8
AAAGAAGCAAAGTAGCTGAAAATTAAACAAAGAGCAACAATTTTAAACAGCGCTTTCTATTGACGAGCCAGCGCATAAGGTTGGCACAGCTTGTTTCAATTGGATGCCAAAAAAATCCCGCTTATCACTGATCCCTACAAGCTGATGCTAATCTGATCTTCGTCGGTTGCTTTTTTCACAAGCTCGGATTCTGGCCAAATATCTCGGTAACTGCTGTAATAGGTCGCTAATAATAACGGCAGAATAAAAAAGGCTAATGGCAAGAATGCCATGCTAAGGATTAAAAGCACCAATGCAACCAAGCTATAGCTAAAAAATGGCAAAAAATTGGCCAAACAAGCCCTAAAACTCAGTTTGAGTGCCTGCAATGGCTTCAAGTTGTATTCAAAAACTAAGGCGGGTGAAAACCAACCAGCCATTGCGATAGGAATAAAAAATAATGAAGCAGAAAGCATTTGCAGCAATATTTTTTCAATAACTATTGGATCTGCAAACATATCCATTAGGGGTTGGCGGTTTTCTGTTTCAGCGAGTTCCTTAACCGCTTGATTAAATGCGTCAAAATCGATAATCTCTTTAAGAGATGACAGCAACCACAGACTGATCATTAAATTAAGTATCATCAAGATACCCCCTAATATCAGCAAATTAGTTCTACGTAACTTTAAGGGTTCCACAAGAATGCCAGGAGTCCATTCCAAATGATTCACCGAGGCAGAACCAGCCAAAAAAATCCCTGCCCAAAAAACTGGCACTAAGAGCGAATAAACAAAAATCGCTCCAGGAATGATATTTGCCAGCAAGACAATCATTACAAAAACCAGCATTAAAGTTAACCAGCGTACAAACTGCCCATTCATTAACTTGGCACCATCAATAATCCATTGACTCCCAGCTGAAAATGATCGAATACGGTAATGATCTAGAGGGGTTCTGTTTTCTTGGCTCATTTTGTTTCCTATCTCTGTGTTTTGCTTATTCTATCAAGTTTTGATACCAATCGGCCAAATGATAATGATTTTCACCTCTGAGTCCTTGTAAGCCACCCGAATGTATCACCAATATCTTACTGTTTGCTTTAAAAAAATCCTTTTTAATCAGATCTTCCACCGCCATCAATAATTTTCCCGTATACACCTGATCAAGAATAATCTGATGACGCTGATAGAAATTTTGAATATAACTCGCTAAGTTTTCATTCATTTTGGCATAACCACCCTGCTCATAACCTGATATGAGTTGCCATGAATGCTTATCAATACCCACAGTTTGTAACAGCCGTTTAACTTCTGACATTAACGGTTTACCCCCTTTCACTACGGGTATTCCAATCACTTGGCAAGGTTGCGCTACCTTTGTCACCAATCCTGCTAATGTGCCTGTTGAACCTACAGCACAACACACAGAGTCGAACTCCAGGGTTTGCTCCGATAAAATCTCAGAAACTCCCTTCAAAGCGAGTTCATTACTCCCCCCTTCTGGGATAATTCGAGCTTGTGGAAATTGTCTTGAAAGTGATTCTAACCAGTTTTTATCTGATCGAAGTCTATAGGTTTGTCTATCTAACCATTGAATTTCAACACCCCAATCCATCAAATCTTGAAGCATTGCTGATGGCGTGTCTGTTGGTTCTCCTCTGATCATTGCCGTTAATCGGATATTCAGATGACAACAACAACAAGCTAATGCATGGAGGTGGTTTGACCATGCACCTCCAAAACTCACCACCTGCTGAATGTCTTGTTCAATTAAATCCATTAAATTATATTTTAACTTTCTCCATTTATTCCCACTAATCACAGGATGTATCAGCTCATCTCGCTTTAACAAGACTTTAATGTTTTTCTCTCTTGAGTTCTTGAAATCAATAGAAGTAACGGGAGAAGGCAGTTTAAGGTTTAATAAATTCTCTAGAGCTGTA
This sequence comes from Gammaproteobacteria bacterium CG22_combo_CG10-13_8_21_14_all_40_8, assembly GCA_002770795.1. Lineage (GTDB taxonomy): Bacteria > Pseudomonadota > Gammaproteobacteria > Enterobacterales > 21-14-all-40-8. The sequence goes on from PCTP01000255.1 coordinate 5,284, forward strand.
GGCTGGGGTAACAAGGGATAGATCCAAGCTGGGTAGTAGGAAGGCGATTACTCTAACTCATGATGTAAGCAAGATCTATTATTTACTCT
>PCTP01000255.1:5389-9129 GCA_002770795.1 Gammaproteobacteria bacterium CG22_combo_CG10-13_8_21_14_all_40_8
ATCTGGCACTTTCATGATCTGAGGATTTGTCGCATTTGGATCATTTAATTTTTTTGAGACGAATGAACCCATTGTAGATTCTGATAGCAATAACCAAGAAGAATCCTGTCTGCGTCGATCTGGGTTATCACGCCGATCAATACCAAACATTTTGAGCATTTTCTCAAATTTAGGTTCAGAATAACGCCGTCTTTCTTGTCTTCTTTCGATCCCAACATAAGAGGGATTAAGATTTTTAGCTGCTATTCGTTTTGGTTCCATATTGATACCCGCACGACCTAAAATGCTTCAGTCCAAAATAGCAACTATTGTGCGTTTTTTCAACAATTTGTATGACGATTGGGCAATTTAGTCGGATGACTGTACTTTTCTTGCAGGAGTATTTTCCAATACAGCGACCAAATAACGCCACATTTTTTCAACATCAACAATTCTGACGCTCTCATCTGGTGAATGAGCACCCATAATTGTGGGTCCAAATGAAATCATTTGCCAATGAGGATAAGTTGCTCCCAACACTCCGCACTCTAAACCCGCATGAATCACTTTAACACCAGCCTCTTTACCAAAAAGATTTTGATATTGTTGCTTCATCAGTTGTAGTAGGCCTGAATTCATATCAGGCTTCCAGCCAGGATAGCTATTACAAACGGATACCTTTGCATCTAGTGCTAGAAACAATTGTTCAATCTCATGAGCCAATTCATTCTTTTCTTCTTCAACCGAACTACGCACTGAAATTTCCATCTCAATAATGGCATCATTTGACACAATTCGGGCTAAGTTACTCGATGTTTGTACCACATCTGGTAACTCTTTAATCCATGACTTAACCCCGTTTGGGCAGCTTGCAATCGTATTCAAAAACTGGTTCAGCCAGATTTTAGGCAAAACTTTAGGGCTGTTATTCGAAGAAGCCGAAGCATCCACCCACTCGATATTAATTTGTTGTTCTTTTCCAGAAAATTGTTGTAGCAGTTTTGTGCTCAAATTTTGTGAGAGATTTCGCAAATCACCGAGATTATCAGGAAACAGCCAAACTAGCGTAGAAGCATCTCTAGGAAGGGCATTTCGTAAACTTCCGCCATCAAATTGAGCCACTCGAACATCAAATTTTGCAAGGGCAGCCACTAAAAATTCATTGGTCACCAGATTTGCATTCGCTCTGCCCAAATGAATATCGACACCAGAATGTCCGCCCTTTAGCCCCGAAATCACCAATTGATAGGGAACCATACCTTCAGGCACAACTTCATAAGTTACTGGCAGTGAAACAACCACATCAACGCCACCCGCACAACCTACATAAAGTTCACCATCCTCTTCAGTATCCAAATTCAGCAGCCAATCTCCCTTTAAATAACCCGCTTTCAACCCCAACGCCCCACTCATACCTCTTTCTTCATTGACAGTAAAAAGGGCTTCTAAGGGAGGATGTTGCAACTCATCAGCAGACAAAACAGCCAAGGCTGCAGCAACCCCAATTCCATTATCCGAACCTAGCGTAGTTCCTTTGGCTGTGACCCAATCACCTTCTATGTAGGCATTGATAGGGTCTTCTTCAAAATCATGATTAAGATCTTTACTCTTTTGAGCCACCATATCCATATGGCCTTGTAAAATAATACCATAGCAATCTTCCATACCAACGGATGCCTTTTTACGAATAATCACATTGCCAGTATCATCTATTTCTGCCTCTAAATGATTTTGTTTGGCAAAAGCCATCAGATAATCAACCACCCCCTGCTCATGATAAGAGGGACGCGGTATTTCACACAGATCTGCGAAATAATTCCAAATAGCTTTAGGTTGTAAGTCTCTTATTGTTGTCACAAAAATGTCCTTCTAGAATGAATAAAGAGGCTATAAGCCTCTTTATTTTTATACTTTAATGGATTTCTTATATAAGTTGAGGCTCAACCTCATCAAGATCGACCAACTCTTTTCCTTCCATTAAATCTTTCACTTGCTTATGATCTAAGGTTTCAAAATGCATGAGGGCTTCGGACATCTTGACCAAAACTGTCTTGTGTTTTTCTAAAATATCCCACGCTTTACCATAAGCTTTTTCAATGATTTTTTTGACTTCGCTATCTATTTTCAAAGCCGTTTCATCAGATACTTGTTTATGTTGAGTCACCGAACGACCCAAAAAAACTTCACCTTCATCTTCTGCGTAGGTCAAAGGGCCTAAGGCTTTAGATAATCCCCAATGAGTCACCATTTTGCGGGCGATATCGGTGGCTCTTTCAATATCATTACTAGCGCCAGTTGTCACCATCTCTTCACCGAAGATCATTTCTTCTGCTACACGTCCACCAAAAAGTGATGCCAGTTGTGATTCTAAAAATTGCTTAGAATAACTGAGTCTATCCTGCTCAGGCAAATACATAGTCACACCTAAAGCTCTTCCTCTGGGAATAATCGATACTTTATATACAGGATCATGAGAAGGCATTTGTAAACCGACTATGGCATGTCCTGCTTCATGGTATGCGGTGAGTTCTCTTTCTTTCTCACTCATGACCATGGAGCGTCGTTCCGCACCCATCATAATTTTGTCTTTGGCTTTCTCAAACTCTTCCATACTCACGGTACGGCGGTTTGAGCGGGCTGCAAAAAGAGCCGCTTCATTCACCAAATTGGCTAAATCTGCACCAGAAAAACCTGGCGTGCCTCTCGCAAGATAAGCTGGCTGCACGTCATCGTCTATAGGCACTTTTTTCATATGAACTTTCAAAATTTTCTCTCTGCCTTTCACATCAGGCAAGCCGACCACCACTTGGCGATCAAATCGACCTGGACGCAAGAGTGCAGGATCTAATACATCCGGACGATTGGTTGCGGCAATAACAATCACGCCTTCACCCCCTTCAAATCCATCCATTTCAACCAATAGTTGATTAAGCGTTTGTTCTCGTTCATCATGACCACCACCGACGCCAGCGCCTCGATGACGGCCTACGGCATCAATTTCATCAATAAAGATAATACAGGGTGCATGCTTTTTTGCTTGTTCAAACATATCACGCACTCTAGAAGCGCCGACGCCGACAAACATTTCCACAAAATCTGAACCAGAGATTGAAAAGAAGGGCACTTTAGCTTCACCAGCGATGGCTTTTGCCAACAATGTTTTACCCGTACCCGGTTGACCAACCATAAGCACGCCACGGGGTAATTTACCGCCTAGTTTTTGGAATTTTCCAGGATCCCGTAAAAACTCCACTAATTCCATCACATCTTCTTTAGCCTCTTCGACACCAGCGACATCATCAAAAGTGGTTTTGATTTGATCTTCGCCCATCATTCGCGCCTTGCTTTTTCCAAAGCTCATGGCACCTTTACCACCGCCACCTTGCATTTGACGCATAAAGAAAACCCAGACACCGATTAATAACAGCATAGGTCCCCAGTTCATTAAAAAGGCTAAAAATAAGCTGCTTTCTTGCGCTTTGCCTTTCAGAACAAAGCCTGGTATTTCATTCGCCAGCGTTTCTAAGGACTCACCATATAAGGGAATAACGCTTTTAAAAGTAGCACCTGAAGTATAAATGCCTTCAATATTTTTACCACCAATCACGGTCACTTCTCGAATACTACGTTGTCGAATATCAGTGATTACTTGTGAATAGCTGATTTCAGTGCTTGCGGTCTGATTACCAGTGAAATTCTGAAACAATATAACAATGACTATCGCAACGATGAGCCAAAGAACCATTTGTTTACCCAAATCG
>PCTP01000048.1 GCA_002770795.1 Gammaproteobacteria bacterium CG22_combo_CG10-13_8_21_14_all_40_8
AATATTATGGGGGTTAGGCGTGTTCGGCATAGTCACCCTTTCAATGGGTGCATCTAAATCAAAAAAGGCATCTTTGGCTAACACAGCAGCAATTTCAGCACCAAATCCCGCCGTGAGGTTATCTTCATGAACGATCAAGCAGCGGCCGGTTTTTCGGACTGAGGCTAACACAGTCTCTGAATCCCAAGGTTGTAGGGTTCGTAAATCGATAACCTCCACATCCCATTGTTTATCGCTTTTAAGTTCCAAGGCTGCAGCTTCGCAGCGTTCAACCATCGCTCCCCAAGTGACTACACTGAGTTTGCCCCCTGATAATAAGGTGTTCGCTTGTCCAAATGGAATCACATAATCATTGCCAGGGTAGGGACGTCGTGCCCAACGGTTATCTAATAATGAGCGATGTTCAAAAAATATGGTCGGGTTGTTATCTCTTAAAGCATAGCGTAATAAGCCCGCTGCATCTTCTGCATTGGATGGCATCACAACTTGCCAGCCTGTTTTATGCACCCATTCCACTTCATCACACATTGAGTGCCAAGGATCACCGCGCCCCGCAAAACCACCGGGTATTCTGATCACCATAGGGGCTGCAAATTGATTATTGGTGCGCCAACGCATAATGCCTGTATCTGTAATTTGTTCGGCTGCTGGTTCTGCGTATTTTCTGAATTGAATTTCAGGGACAGGCATTAAACCTGCTAAAGCCATGCCGACAGCACGTCCAATAATTCCTTCTTCAGAAAGGCTGGTATCGAAAACACGAAGTTCTCCATATTTTTGATTTAAACCTAAAGTGGCTGCATGCACACCGCCCTTTGGACCCACATCTTCTCCAAATATCAAGACCTTAGGATTTGTTTTTAATTCATATTCTAATACATTTCTGATAGAGGTCAGCATGTTAATTCTGGCACCTTCTGCTTCAGGAGTCAGAGAATGAGCTGGGAATTGATGATGCTCTGCATACAAACCACCACGTAATTGAATCTCCTCATTTCCCTCGCTATCTTTCTCCGCAAAAACATATTTGGTGAGTTTGCTGGTATCTGGCTCAGATCGTTGCTTGGCTTTTTCTACGGCATCTTTAACGGTAGCAATGGCTTTTTGTTGCAGATTTTCCCATTCTTCATGAGTTAATAACCCATTATGTTCCAGATACTCACGCAATTTTGGCAGCGGATCATTGGCTTTTTCTGAGGCTAAAAGTTCTGCGGGTTTATAGGTTTGGGTATCTTGGAAGGTATGCCCGCATAGACGGGGTACTTTGAGTCGAATTAAACAGGTGCCTTGACCAGAACGCACGTAATCTACCGCTTCTTTAATGAGTTTGGGTGTTTCGATGGGATCGGTACCTTCACCATCCACTATTTTCAAATTTTGGTAGGCCGCTAAATTGGCCACTTGATCTCCACCCGGTGTTTGTACGGTTTGAGGCACAGAAATGCCATAGCCATTATCTTCAATAAAAAATAAATGAGGAAGATTGTTGGTAGTCGATATATTTAAGGAAGCCCAAAATCCACTGGTTGACATGGATGAATCACCTCCCATAGAAACTCCAATTGCACCTTGATAAGTGTTATCTTTTAACTCATCGCGGTAATAAACAATGGACTGAGCCCAACCCGCTATTGGAGAGTACTGAGCGCCAACGCCGCCACACATGGGTAATAACATCGCACCATTGCGCTCCACATTCGGGTAATTACAGACTACGCCAATATCTCGGCCATCACTGTAACCACCAGATTTGGCCATAGGCGAAGCCACAGCATCTTCTACATCCAGCCCTAAGGATAGTACGAAAGGTCTTGAACGATAATAACCTGTTGCACCATCATGAGGATGAGTGAGCAGCGTACCTAAGAGTATTTGTGCAAAATCATGTCCTCTTGCGGAAAATTGGTTAAAGACTAATTTTGCAGGGACCAATTCTTGTTCTTCAATGTCATCCATGGCTCTGGATAGCATTAATAGATAACTCACTTTGGACCAATCATAAGCGGATACGCTCATAAAAACCTCTAAACTGTTGTGACTGTAACTATGTGAATAGGCTAAGCAGCCTTGGCATTTGTTTGATTTTACAAGTATATAGTTGCAGATACAACTAAATGGAAGAAACAAGGGATATATTTAATATTAAAAAGACATTTTCAGGAAACCTAATCATTGTTGGTTGAGTGACGTGACAGTTACGCTTATAATCATCAGCTTATTATTGACATAGAACTTAGGAATTGATTCATGAAGCTTGCTACATTAAAAAATGGTCACAGAGATGGAACGCTGGTTATTGTCAGTCGAGACTTGTCACGTGCTGTATCGGCTAAGGATATAGCGCCTACTCTGCAAGCGCTTCTAGACAATTGGGCTAATTTAGCGCCTCAAGCTGAAGCCCTTTATCAAGGGTTGAATGATAACACTGTGAGTGGTGCATTTGATTTTGTGCAAAGTCAGTGTGAATCACCATTACCCAGAGCTTATCAATGGGCAGATGGAAGTGCTTATGTGAATCATGTAGAATTAGTGAGAAAGGCGAGAGGTGCAAAAATGCCCGAGACCTTTTGGACGGATCCTTTAATGTACCAAGGAGGCAGTGATAACTTCTTAGGACCAAGAGATAATATCCCTGCCATCTCTGAAGATTATGGCATAGATATGGAAGCAGAAGTTGCGGTGATTACCGATGATGTGCCGATGGCTTGTACTGCGGATGAAGCTGCATCTCATATTAAATTGTTGATGTTAGTGAATGATGTATCCTTACGGGGTCTAATTCCAGCTGAATTAGAAAAAGGTTTTGGCTTTTTTCAAAGTAAACCTTCAAGTGCTTTCTCTCCAGTTGCAGTGACTCCAGATGAGTTGGGAGATAAATGGGATGGACGAAAATTACACCTACCATTGATGACTTATTTGAATGATGAATTACTAGGACAGCCTAATTGCGGTATTGATATGACCTTCGATTTCCCGACCCTTGTTGCGCATGCCGCCAAAACACGAAAATTAATGGCTGGCTGTATTGTGGGCTCAGGCACCATTTCAAATCAATCCTTGGAAACGGGGTCAAGCTGTTTAGCCGAGGTGAGAATGCTTGAGATTATTGAGCATGGAAAGCCATCAACGCCTTTTATGAAGTTTGGTGATAGAGTTAAAATTGAGATGTTGGAAGAATCAGGTGCCAATATTTTTGGGACTATCGAACAAACTATTGTAAAAAATAAGTAGACTTATCTTATGATTCAACTTTATGGTTATTGGCGTTCAACTGCAGCTTATCGGGTTAGAATCGCACTGGCTCTGAAAAATGTGCCCTATCAAAATCATTCGGTACATTTAATCAAAGATGGCGGAGAGCAACATTCAGAAGCCTACCAACAGCTAAATCCTCATCAATTGGTGCCCACTTTGGTTGAAGATGGTATGGCTATCAGTCAATCTATGGCGATTATCGAATATCTTGATGATAAGTTCCCCGACTATCGGCTTATCTTTGGGACGCCTCAACAAAGAGCACAAATGCGATCCATGGCCTTAGCTATTGCTTGCGATATACATCCCCTGAATAATTTAAGAGTTCTACAATATCTCAAAAATAGTTTAGGCCAAGAACAATTGAAAGTGGATGAATGGTATCATCACTGGATCCACCAAGGATTTAATGCCATAGAAAAGCAATTAAAACAATCTGCTGGCAAATACTGTTTTGGCGATGAAGTTTCTATTGCAGATGTTTTCCTTATCCCGCAGGTTTACAATGCAACAAGATTTAATGTGAACATTCACCAATATCCAAATATTATCCGTGTGCATGATAATTGTTTAAAGCTAGAAGAATTTCAAAATGCAGCACCAGAAAATCAACCGGATGCGGTTCATTAATTTATTTAGGGAACTTTTAAAGCGAATTTAACTCAATAGCTATTCCAGTTTCACCATCATCACCTAACCTTTAAGAAGATTTTATGTTAAAAAAATATTTGTCTGTCACTATTGCTTGTATACTCTCGCCATCCTTATTTGCTTCTCCCTATGCAATTACAGATCTTGGCGCTCTAGCAGAAAAAAATAGCTATGCTACGGATGTAAATAATGGCGGAGATGTTGTCGGGAATTTTGAAGGACCTACCATCTTGGATTCTAGCTCTGGATTACAGGTACTACAGTTTAATTCTCATGGATTTATCTACAATGGTATTGATTTTACTGATCTTGGCACTTTGAATCCAGATGCAATTAATACGAGTGCGACAGTCTATGCTTTAAATGATTCAGGCATAGCTACTGGAGAAAGTTTTGAACTGGTGGATTCAACCACTGTTAGGACTGCTTTTATTTATAGAAATGCTGTGATGGTTTCTTTGGGGTTGCCTGAAATTACAGATGTTACCTCTATTGCTACCAGAGGTTTTGATATTAATGTTAACAATACCATTGTTGGAGAGTTGATAAGAGCCAACCCTTTAGGCTCTAACTCACCCAACATTGAGAATGCTTTGATTATCCATCCAGATTCTGCGAATGTTTTTACCATTTTACCCAGTTTAAAAGCAGATGGTAAGGGTAATCATTCAGCCCGTTCCATTAATGATTTGGGGCAAGTTGTCGGGTGGAGTCAATATGACACGGATGTTCAATCAGTCTCTTTGATTGCTCATGCCACATTCTATGATTCTTCAGTTGCAGAACCTCAGTTGGTTGACTTAGGTACTTTGGGCGGTGATGTGAGTGTAGCTAATGGTATCAACAATCATAGTGTGATCGTTGGTAGAAGTTCGACGGCTGATAATAAAGAGGTCGTCGCATTCAAATTGGATTACCTGGCTGGTACACCGATGGAATCGATTGGTACATTATTACCAGATGATGATATTGCTACCAGTATTGCCACAGCCATCAATAACAACGGACAAATTGTTGGATCTTCTGAAGCTCAACCATCATCTGCTGATAGACTCACTAAACCAACTCATGGTTTTCTTTATCAGGATGGCGCCATGATTGATTTAAATTCACAAATTGATTGTGATTTAGGTTGGGTGATAGCAACAGCGGATTCCATTAATGACAATGGTCAGATTGTTGGCACCGCGCTACTGGGAGATGCTCTTCATGCTTATTTATTAACGCCTACTCCCAATGATGGTCCCGCTGCAGCTTGCACAAATGTTGAACCGCCTTTATTTGAGGGAAATAACGGCGGTGGTGGTTCATTAAACTTTAATTTCCTTTTCGCTTTGTTGCTGTTAATGGGATTAACAAAGCATAAAATCTCTTAATAAGACTGAGTTTAGATCTGATCCAGTTTTATTTTTTTTAAACTCAATGCGTTCACAATGACAGAAACCGAGCTAAAACTCATGGCTGCTGCGGCAATCATGGGGGATAGTAATATACCGAAAAATGGATATAGGATTCCAGCGGCAACGGGCACGCCTAATGCGTTATAAATAAAGGCAAAGAAAAGATTTTGCCTGATATTTTTCATGGTTTCCCGACTGAGTTTTATCGCTTTCACAATGCCTTGTAGATCACCTTTTATCAGGGTTAAACCAGCACTTTCCATCGCAATGTCTGTTCCAGTCCCCATGGCAATACCTACATGGGCTTGAGCCAAGGCTGGTGCATCATTAATCCCATCTCCTGCCATAGCGACTATTTTTCCTGCAGCTTGTAATTTTTTGATCACTTCTGCTTTTTCATTGGGTAGTACATCGGCTTCGATTTGATCAATCGCTAATTGAGAGGCGACTGCTTTTGCTGTGGTTAAATTATCTCCAGTGAGCATGACTATGTGAATGCCTTGTTGATGTAGATTTTTTAAGGCAGTAGCGGTGGATTGTTTGAGGGGATCGGTGACACTTATCAATGCCGCAAGTTGTCCATCAACAGCAAGGAACATAACTGTCTGTCCTGCTTCTCTTAATGTTTGAGTTTTTTCAAGTTCATCAGAATGAATGCCTTCTTTCTTCATGAATTTGTCATTACCTAAGATTAGCGAAGTTGTGTTAACTTTCCCTTGAACGCCCATGCCTGTTATAGATTTGAAGTCAGTGATATCCAGGGATTTTAATGGTTGATCTGCAGGCAGCTTTTGTTTTAAACCACTGACAATAGCAGCCGCTAGTGGATGTTCGCTTTTTTGTTCTAGTTTGATGATCCAAGGGATAATGGTTTGCTCATCAAAACCTTCAGAGAGTTTGAATGTGGCCAGTTTAGGCTTGCCTTCTGTGAGAGTACCCGTTTTATCCACAACAAGGGTATCGATCTTTTCCAATAGTTCTAGAGATTCTGCATTTTTGATTAAGACACCCTCTGTAGCACCTCGGCCTGTGCCAACCATAATTGAAATGGGAGTTGCCAAACCTAATGCACAAGGGCAGGCAATAATTAGTACAGCGACAAAGTTGATAACGGCATAAGCCAATTTAGGTTCTGGTCCCCAAATAAACCACAGAATGAATGCCAAGGTTGCAATGGCAAAAACTGAGGGGACGAAGTAACCTGCCACTTTATCAGCCATTTTTTGGATTGGGGCACGGGTGCGTTGTGCATCTGCGACCATTTTAATGATTTGAGCTAACAGAGTGTCTGAGCCAATTTTATCTGCACGCATAATTATGCTACCAGTGCCATTGATAGTGGCGCCAATCAAAGGATCTTTTTCAGATTTAGCCAGGGGTATGGATTCTCCAGTGACCATGGATTCATCCACCACAGTTTGTCCTTCAACAACGATACCATCCACAGGAATTTTTTCTCCTGGTCGAACTCGCAACTGATCACCTAGCTTGACTTGGTCAAGAGGGATATCTTCTTCTTGTCCATCTTCTCGAATAATGGTGGCTGTATTAGGGGTTAATCCCAACAATAATTTTATGGCAGTGTTAGTTTTAGATCTTGCTCGTAGCTCCAATACTTGGCCGAGTAATACTAAGGTTGTGATAACGGCAGCAGCTTCAAAATACACATGCACTAATCCTTTCGCTGTACGCATAGAGACAGGAAATAGTGTTGGTAATAGTAAGCCGAACAAGCTAAAGATATAGGAAACGGTGACTCCAATACCAATTAGGGTAAACATGTTCAAATTCCATGTTTTAATGGATTGATAGGCTCTTAAAAAAAATGGCCATCCTCCCCAAAGAATCACTGGTGAGCTCAGACTAAACTCAATCCACTGGACTGCTTTCATATTGAGATCCTGTGGTAGCCATTGAGGGAAAATATCAGAGATCATCGCTATTAAGAAAACGGGTAGTGCCAATAAAGTGCTCCATTTTAGCCGAGTCGTCATGTCATCCAATTCAGGATTTTCTTCTTCAATAGTGACTTGGATGGCTTCCAATGCCATTCCACAAATAGGGCAGGAGCCTTGTTCATCTTGAATAATTTCTGGATGCATCGGGCAGGTATATTGTGTTTTATTGTTGTTAAGAGGCATGTCTTTAGGTTCTAAAGCCATGCCACATTTTTGGCAAATACCAGGGCCAACTTGTTCAATTTGGGGATCCATTGGGCAGGTATAGATGGCCTCTTTGCTTGTTTTGCTTGATTGCTGTGTGGCAGAATGCCCATAACAGCAATGTGGCGTTTTTGGATTATCTGTATCTGATGCATTCGTTTCATCAGAGCTTTTACCAGCGCAATGTGGAACATCAATATAAGACTGAGGTGACAAATCGAACTTGGTTTTACAACCTAAACAACAAAAGTAATAAGTCGATTCATGGTGTTGTGAGAAATGCATATTGTCTTTCGTAACATTCATTCCGCAGACGGGATCTTTCATGTGTTTTCCTTTAATATAACGCTGACGGCCTTCTTATTGATGACTTATGGATAAAAATCAGGTCGTCAGATAGGATTAATTTGACCAATGAATATGAGTGATTTTCCATTGATGATTGATCTGTTTTAAAACCATGGTTTCAGTGCTTGTCATACTAATTTCTTTATCATGATATTTGCCCTCAATCTTGCTGATACCCGTGTATAAAGCCATTTTTTCAGATTGCTGTATATGCTGACTAAGTTGAGTAATGCTCATATGAGATAAAAATTCCATATCTGCTTTCATATGATGATTGGCATATTCATCAGCTGAGTTTTCGGCTGAATCTCCTTCATAAATCAATACCTGATCATCTAATAGTTCTCTGGCTAATGTTGCATTGCCACTTTTTAATGCGTCTTGAAAAGCTTTCACGCTTTTGGCTGCATCAAGTGATTGGATAGAAAATTCTTCAGTGGCTGTTTCATGATGTTCATTGATATCATTTTGTTCCGAATGGCTGTGTGCAGCATTGCTATGGTCGTGATCATTGTGTTCATCTGCATCATCGCCATCATCCTGCTCTTCAGTGGCTGCGTCATGCTGATGCTGATGTCCCTCTCCTGTCGTTTTTGGAAGTGACATAACTCCCAATCCGTGACGATAGACTAACTCTGCCCCCTTATATCCAGTCACAGAAACCAGAATCATAGCTGTTACAAAAAACACTGAACTCAGTTTTGATCTTAACTTTGGCAGTAAAAAATAAAATACAGCACCTAATAAAAATGTAGCTGAAGTTATGAGAGCCCAGAATCGATGATCCAACATGGCCAAATGAGAAGGTTCATCGTGGTTGACCGTATTGAATGCATAGCCACCCGTTGCGACTGTTAGAACAACACACACAGAGGCAAGAATAGTTAACCATTTTTGAGTTTGTATAAGTGTTAGTTGAACATTTTTTGTGAAATTTACCCAAAGACTCAGTTGCACAATACCCGAGAGTGTTAATAGCACTAAAGTAAAATGAACAAAGATAGGGTGCCAATTTGGAATGATGGTGATCATTATTTTTCCTTGGTAATTAGTGGTAAAAAATCACCCCAAACTGAATGAATTAACCAATTTAAGGTGATGTTGAATTTAACGATATTTAATTATCGGTATTTACTCATCGTTTTTCTTGT
>PCTP01000115.1:0-2413 GCA_002770795.1 Gammaproteobacteria bacterium CG22_combo_CG10-13_8_21_14_all_40_8
CGCACCCGTTGTGTTTCCAGAACTGTCGTAGGAAACACCCATTTCCTCTCCCATTTCTTTAAACTTACCTTGGCCTAAATTATGGTAGAAAAAGTTACGACTGGTATCATTGGCCACAAAAAAATCTAATAATCCATCGTCATCCGCATCAAAGGGTTGGATTGCCAGCGCTTTCGCAATATTAGGTTGACCATCTATCTGCAAAGTTTCTGAGGCATCTTTAAAAGAGCCTTCTCCATTATTAAGATATAAATGAAGCGCACTCGGTGAGAAATCTGTGGGTGGACCATAAGCCTTTCCGATGCCTGCCATTTGATAGTTCACTTGTAAATCTTTATCTTTATTCCACTGGATATAATTGCCAACAACCAGATCCAAATCCCCATCATTGTCCACATCAAAAAAGCTACTGGCACTACTCCACTCATCCTTTTTTCCAGAGACTCCCGCATTTTTAGCCCCTTCAATGAGTTGTTTTCCATCATTAAAATACAGTTTGTTCTCACCTAATGTGGTCACATAAATCTCTTTAAAACCATTACCATCGATATCTGCGACTGATAAGCCCAATCCATAAAATGCTTCTTTAATCATAAATTGAGGCGATTGCTTAAATTGTGCATTCCCTTCGTTCAAGTAGATTTCAATACTGGATAAAGGAGCCTCTTGGTAGGTATGCCAAGGCCATTGGCTCGCTCTCACCAAAATAACATCTTCATTTCCATCATTATCAATATCGACAATAGCGACCCCACTTCCCATGGTTTCGGGCAGTAGTTTTTCTCCATAGGCGCCATTGAAATGTTTGAAATCAATTCCAGATGTTTCTGTCATATCCTCAAACATGAGCTTGGGTTGTCGCACAACTTGTGGCGTTTCTGACATTTTTGCGACTTCTACTGGCCCAGATCCTTTGGGATAGTTGAAATAAATGAGTGTCGCTAAGCTCAGAACAACCACTAAAACAATTATTTTTTTCATGAAGGCTTACTCTTCCGAGGTCAGTGGATAAATGACAACTGCATTGGCGGCATTATTAGCCGCTTCATTTTTTTCTCGATGTAATGAGATTGCTTGGCTTCTTGCAAAATCATCTTTTCGATATTTATTATGAAGTTGGTTATATTGCTGATATTTCACGTCGTCACCCTGAGTTTTAGCGATTCTTGACAAATTAAAATAAGCCATGGCATCTTCATCATCTAAGGAGAGTACTTGCTGTAAATGTTTATGAGCTTGTTCCAAATAAGCTTGAGATTGTTCAGGATTTTTCCTTCTGGTTTGCAAAGCAGCTTCTATTTCTGTTTGTGCCAATAGGTTAAGCAAACGATAGTCTTTGGAAAAGTCTAGATGTAACTCATCATGAGAAAAATCTGTTTCGATGATTTGCTTAAACGTGTTAACCGCTTGTTGTAATTGCCCATTTTTTTGCTCGATCTGGCCTTTTAACCACAATAAGGTCCATGGGTGCGCTGTTTTCATATCGATAGCCTTATTCAGTTGAGTTAATGCATCAGCGATACGGCCTTCTGCCAAATAGACTCTGACTAAATTCACTGCACCATCTACTTGATGGAGGTTTTGTACCTGCCCAAAAGCATGTTCAGCTTGTTTTAATTGCATTTTTTTAGGTTTACGCAATAATGCAATACCATAGTCATTCCATCTCTGCCATAAAGGAATAACCTCTAATTTATCAGAACCATTTTCTTTAAGAACCAATTTATCCTTAGCCATCACTGCAACAGGTATTTGCTCAGGCTTGAGCTCAATACCAGAAGCCTTTAATAACTCATTGGAAAACTTACGATAATTAAGACTGGACTCGATGGTGAGCTGAGTAATTTTGCTATCGGGTAAATGCAATTTATAATGCGCAACATCAGCAGCACCTGGTGGGATCTGATGATTATAAAGGGGCACAAAAATATCCTCTACATTGCGTCGTTCTATTCGATTTCCATGTCTGTCCAACAAATAGGCATTAACGAAATGACTGTTCTCATCCACTTTTCCAGTCATGGGATCTATTCTGCCAGATTCAGCTAACAAGTGTTCACCTTGTTCATCTTGATAATGTACTTGAGTATTTAACCACAACTCATTTGAATCCACTGTTCCTCCAGTTAACATGTGTCCCAATCCTGTGGTTCTGATCACTACTTCTAATAAATAATCTTGTCCTGGGGTTAATGCTTTAATATTAGCTATTTCCGGTCCAATAAATTCTCCATCCACAACGCCATTTTGTCTAAATCCAATGATATCTAGGCGGACAACTTTTTTAAGTGCGTCTAAGCGTTCCTGTAACAACTTGTCAGGCATATCAGTAAATAATTGTAATTGAGTATTCCCAGAAGGAAAGAGGTGATCATGAATTTGATTATTTGGAGAGTTCTCGATGGTACGAGCC
>PCTP01000115.1:2448-6628 GCA_002770795.1 Gammaproteobacteria bacterium CG22_combo_CG10-13_8_21_14_all_40_8
TAGATTACAATTGGTGTGATTCTTTTTAGGATAGTAAAAACTAGTGACTCCTTGACCAGAAACACCACTTAAGGAAAACTCATCATAATGATTTTGCCCTCTTAGCCAACGGTATTGATTTAAACTTTCGGGGATATGAACCTTATGACAACTTCCACAAAACGCTGTTGACTGGTGAACCGGCTTTAAGAAAGAACGCTTATGATGCTCAGGTTTTGCCCTCAACAATTGTTTACTGATCCAACGCAACGTTTCGTTTTCACTGAAAGCAAAGGGATAATGCTGGGGGAGATTAAACTGATAACTGGAGTTTCCCTTATGTCCATCAATACTTTGAATGGAATGACAGGCTATGCAATTCACACCAGCCTTGGCTTCAGGTGTCCCTTTTTTAAATTTATCTGAATCAAACTGTCCCGTTAACAAGAGAACGGGATCATGGCACCCCGCACAAAATTGAGCGGCTTTAGGATCGGAATTATTGGTGACTAAAGCTTTCTTTGTATTATTTACAGACATCGCATAAACAGGATTGTTCAACGAACTCAGATGATGAGCGCTATGCTCCCATCTTTTAGAGACATCCTGATGGCACCCTTCACAATAATCATCGATCAACAAATCCTTAGATTGAATAATACTGTTTTCAGGGACTGCGACCAAACTGGGTTCGTAAGGTTGAATATAATGAGGCTCATCGTAAACACTCTGTAAATAGTGGACACCCACTATCAACAACACAATCACTGTAAAGGTCTTAAACAGATAGTGCCAATGGGATACCTTCATGGGTTTACCCCATTTTCTATGAAGTCGATATAACAACACCAGACCGATAGGAAATAAAATATGTAGCCAATAGGTGATATTTCGACTCAAACCCTTTAATTGAGGGAAGTTTTCAAAGCGGATAAGTAATATACCTGAAATCCAAATAACGAAAGCTAACAGTGCTACAGCTAAACCTAAATTGACCACCTTTCGATTAGGACGAGGCCACCCACGACGAAAATGATCAACAATAAAATAGAGAATAATGGGGCTGATCATTAAGCCTATTAGTAGATGAGAAGCAAACATCCATTGGTAAAAAACACCTTGTAATATGGCATTTGTAACCCATTCGGAAAATGTAATCGCAGCAAGATAGCCCCCACCAGCAGCTAATAATATAAATGTCCACCAAAGTAGTTGATGTAATTTATCTAATAATGGTGAAAGCACAGCTAAAAAAGGTTTACGCATAAATATTACCAATGATCCTGATATCGGGTGTTGAAATAAGCATTCAGCGCTTGTGCTCGTGAATGCACCTTGGCATCTTGCCTAAATTTTTGCGGGAGAGGGGTGACTGTACCTCCATGCTCAGTATAGAGATCCATATCCTTGGCATAACCTCTCACTTCAAGGACATAATAGGTGCTATCTCCATCATTCATTTCTAATGATTTTGTTGGTGGATGGTTAAAATGAAATTCTAGTCCGATAGATTCACCAGAACCAAATATGGCCAGCGCATCATCTTCCCCTTGTACTAGGTCATCAATCCGACCAAATCTTGTGTAATTCCCCCTTAAATTTTTCATATCAGAAAAAGGCTCTCGCTCATCAAAAACGTATTCTGGGCGATTGAATGCTGTTTTGAGACGTTTTGGAAAACCAATTTTGGCCAATTCAGCTTGTGCAAGCTGTGCTGTTTCTACCTGCACCATAGGGGCATTCTCTTCAACAATCAGATGTAGTGCATCAATGTACAACTCGAGGTTTGAACTGAGTCGAATGGCATCGGTATGGGCGGGGAGTTTATCTAAGGGATAGTAAGAACGTCTAGTCATCCCAGCAGGATATCCCATCTCCCTACGCCATGGTTGCCATTGACCATTTACTCTCAGTTCAAAACTCAAGGCTTGATATTGAATACCCGCCTGCCAAGCCGCGAAAACAGTTTGTGAATAGGGATATTCCAACCAAGCATCCATCATAAGCCCTAAGGGTTTAGTTTGAAACTGGGTCAAGTCATCTTGATTAAAATAAAGCGTCAAAACCTGTGGGGTTTCCAAGAGCCCAATATATTGGGCATGTAATTTACCCATAGGTGCAGGTTGATGATCCGTCTGAGATAAGTGTTGATTCACTTCTTGTTGGTCTCTATTCAGAATCAGCTCGGGTTTAATTTCATGCTGATAATAGATGGCTTTTCCCGTAGGTAAAGGATAACTCACGCCCATACGTTCATCAAGAACCATTTTCCATTGAGGAGGCAAATGATAGCGATGTAATTGTACGGAGTCCAAATAGGTATTTTCTTCCATAGGCTCTGAAATTTGGATAGTCACTTTAGAACTATCTGATTTAATCAAATCCTGTGGAATTAAAAAGTACTCCCAAGGTCTTGGAGGGATGAATTTACCGGGGCTTTCCAAAAAACCCATACCACCGACACCGAGTAAATCGCTCACAAACTGATATCCCTGCTCGGTTTTCACAAAAAATACTGGACAACTTGAAAGCTGTCTTTGTGTTTCTTCGATTAACTGCGGCCTAGCGGAAACCTTCATTTCTGTTTGAAACACCCCATCAGGCCAACGTAATTCCAAATAGTCTAATGATGGTTTTCCAAGGGTTGAAAACATCATTGGTGTTATGTTTTGCCCTTGATCAGAAGAAGAGGTTAAAGGCTGGATAATTTGCCAAGTGCCTGCAAGTCTGGCTCTTGCCTCCACACCAATGGCTTGACGGTTTGAACGCATTGACGCACTCTGGCTCTCCTTACCCGAGAGATAAATGTTAGCGAATTGATACAGCCCTACACTCGGGAAATATATTTGAAACTGGTTTTGGCCTTTATTGTCAGTTTGTAAAGTCACTAATGTGGGCCCCTTAGCATTATTAGAGGCCATCACAGAGGCTTTGGCTACCGCTGAATGGGTTAGCCAATGAGATTTAGCTGGGTTTAAAGGCGTTTCGTTTAAAGAAAACCAATTAAGTCCCTGTGTCCCGGCTACAATTATCTCAAGTTCTCCATTACCCGTTATGTCCTGAGCGATCAGACTGTTTACAGTTCCTAGATCTTTCATTAAGATTTGAGCATTCCAATGTTCAGAATGGTCTTTTTTCCACAATTTTAACAACTGATTTTGATCATAACTCAATAATTCCCATTGCCCATCAGCGTCCGAATCGACAATAATGAGTTTCACGATGCGAGAATCGTTGTGCAAATCGAGAGACTCTAGGTGATATTGCCAAAAAAGCGCATTGGTTAATATTTGAATGTGCCCAGAAGCTTTAAGCAACAAGATGTCTAAATCCCTATCATGATCCCAGTCAACAGGCAAAACTTGCTCAGTGCTTGAGATTGGCTCAAATGTCCATAAAGAGGATAAATCTCTGAAAGTTAAATCCCCGTTGTTCGAAAATAACGCATCCTTACCATCACTAAAAGCAACATACACATCTAAATCACCATCATGATCTGCATCAATCAACTTCAAACTGACACAGCGCACATTTTGTTGCTGTGTTCTGAGAAGAACGGTACTGGTAAACGGCTTATCTGTGCCTTGCAATAATAAGTTGACACCTTGGTGATCACATTGAACGCTATCAAATAATCCATCATTATCCACATCTCCCCAAGCAGAGATAAGGGCATTGGGATAAACATGATCAACTTGTTCAAATTTTTGTTCAGAAATCTGATAGGAGACTGATTGATTTGAGGCTAAATCCACTGAATTAGGTTTCGAGATAGAAGAAATAAGTAACGCTGAGCCATTCATTTCATAGGTTTGGATCACTGAAAAAGAAGAAGCCTCTGTATCTATAGTTAAAACTTTACTCGCCCAAACATCCCCTTGAGGCTGGGGTAACCTTTGAATTTGGCTATTGAGGTTTTGAGGTAGTATTTCAGCCAACGGTCCCATCCGAGTGTATTTGAACTCAGCCAATTTTGCTCTAGGGTTATTTTCTAATTTTTGATACAGAGATAAATAATGTCGTGCGGTTTCTTTGTCCTTTAAGCGCCTTGCCGCCATTGCTCCACTATATAAGGCAGAACGCAACTCAGGCATCAGTTCAATGGCTTTGGTGTAATGTTGGAAAGCGTCGACGTAGCTTCTTGATTGGTCGAGTGCTTGTGCCAAAAAATAATGCGCATAAGCGTCATCACTGAGCTTCC
>PCTP01000115.1:6674-7375 GCA_002770795.1 Gammaproteobacteria bacterium CG22_combo_CG10-13_8_21_14_all_40_8
ATACAACATTAATAAACCACGTATATACTTGGCTTGTATATTTTCAGGCTCTATATTAGATACATTTTCAGTAAGCTGAATAGCCCTATCCACATCACCGTCTTGTTGTCTATTTAATACCGCTATCGCAAGATCAAGGGTAATTTGAGAATGCTTGGGATGTTTTTGATGTAAAGGCTCAAGAAGCGCTACCGTTTCTGAGTATTGATATTGCCCCATAGTTGCGGCTGCCTGATTGAGTTTTTGCAATAAAGCTTCATCAAGCATCAGGCTGTGTTTTTCTTGTTGTGAAGTTTCATTGCAAGAGATTAAACAACCGGAAAGTACGAGAATGACAAACCCAATGATACGTTTTCTACTGATTGAAATCATGGTATTACCTGTAGTTTACAGACGATTTTGCTTTAATTCACGAATTTGCTTGGTAAGGGATTCAGTACTAGGCACCTCTTTCTGTTGCCTTGTAAATCCAGGGGAATTTAGATAAGTATAAAGTTCGTTTCTAGAATGAGTGATGGTATCATGCCCGATACGTCTTTTACGCTCATATCGTAAGCTGTCTATATCAATGGGCGCAATCACAATTCGCTCTCCAGCAGATGCTGTTTGAGCTAAAATTCTGCCATCAAAATCTACCACCATACTCCCTCCAGGCCAACTAAATGGAGGGTAATGTTGATAACTAGCCCCTTGATTACAAG
>PCTP01000115.1:7403-8993 GCA_002770795.1 Gammaproteobacteria bacterium CG22_combo_CG10-13_8_21_14_all_40_8
TCTAGTTCTATTAATTGTCGTCCACCAATCCATTGGCTCTACCCTCCCCCAAGGGTCCATATAGGCAGAAACTCGAATTAAAATCTCTGCTCCATTAAATGTTAACTGTCTAAGAACTTCTGGAAACAACCAATCATAACAAATTGCTACACCAATAACACCCAGTTCGGTGTGAGCAACGGGAAAAATTTCCTCAGCGAAGTCTTCAAAATCATGAGGGCTAGAATGGACTTCCCAAGGGATCCAAGGATTAGTCTTGCGATAAGTGGATAAAATACCTTCTGGTCCAATCAATAAGGTGGTATTAAAAACATGCTCGGGATAATCAGGATGCGCTTCCAAAAAAGTACCCGTTTGTATATAACAACCCTGTTTTTTAGCCAACTGGTGATAACGATGGGTGTGTTCGTTAGGAATGGGCACTGCGAGCTTATTTCTAAGCTCGGATACTGAAGAATACACGGGCGGCGTGTGGGCAAATTCAGGGAAAACAAATAACCTAACATCATGAAATGGTTCATAACCAATCAAGGTATTTTCAACCATTTCACACATATGTGAAACACGGCTTTTTATTTCCTTGGAATGCTTTGCAAAAGGAAAATCCGTTTGGCAAGTTGCAGCATAAAATCGATTCATTTTCCTTTCCGTGAAGGAACGGGTTTTGCGATTTCAATGGCATAAGCCTGCCAATTCCAATCGGGTTTCTTGCCTTCTCGATATCTTTTCATATTGACAGATAAATCAGGATATTGTTCTAGCCCACCATTTTTTAATGCTTCAAACATGGCTTGTTCTTGTAAAACAATAGCATCTTCAAAATTACCCACAAAAGCAAGCACATAAGCAGCAAATCTAGCAGATTGAAATGAAGGCGCTGATGAGTATACCTGATTAACAAGAGCTCTCGCTTTTTTAAGTCCTTCATCATCAGAGCATTGCGCTAGGGTAGCCGATAATAATAATGCAATATTACCATTGGTGGGCTCCACTTTTATCCCTTCATCTAAAATATTCCTTCCCCATGGACAGTTACCACTCGCTAATAAAGATACAGCTCGATAAATTTTAATTTGTGAGATATTAGGAGATAATTTTTGTAACATAGCAAATAATTTAGAAGCAATTGAGTAATTTTTTTTTCTAAACTCCAAATCTGAAAGGCTTACCAAAGCATTAACATTATCCTTCTGGGTTATTAATAATTGATTATATAGTTCCCGTGCATTGTTTATTTCCCCAGTTATTTCATACAATACACCAAGATTATATAATGCATTTCCATCCTCCTTGTTTATATTCAATGCCTTTTTATAAAAAGTTATAGCCTCCTCATCATTGCCCAAATATTCATTCACTAATCCAATTGCCGTTAAAAGTTCTACATCTTTGGGTGAAAGTTTCAGTCCTTGATTATAATATTCTAATGCTTCTACATACAGTCCTTTTTTGGAGCTTTCAAATCCTTTGATAAACATTTTTCTCGCTGTATTATTTAAACTGTCAACATAAGCAGAAAGCGGATCATAAAAAAATGGTCCCACCTCCCCTCTTTTTTCAAGTGATTCTTTGGCAAGTTGCTTATCACCA
>PCTP01000142.1:0-8761 GCA_002770795.1 Gammaproteobacteria bacterium CG22_combo_CG10-13_8_21_14_all_40_8
AAATTAGTATAATACCACTGAAGCCTACATTTTGAGGTAGATACGTTCAATTCAACGAGATAAAGATTATACTATTCAATGAATAAACAACTAAAATCGAGCACTTGTTTTCTTATTCTTTTATTTGAGAAGCAGATTCATTGAATTACATCTCGCCACCCCCAAAACAAAGTCCTTCTTCTCGCATAAGAAAATTTTCTGCGACTTGCTTGAAATGCATTTGGTTTTCTATTGCATTCCTCATCATATTTTTGGCTCTAGTGGTTAGCGCAACAAAATTATATTTTACTAAACTCGACAGTTTCAAGCCTGAAGTCGAACAATTTTTGTCCGAAAAACTTCACAAAAAAGTGAATATCTCCAAACTTAATTTTAGTTGGCCCTCTCAGGGGCCACAGCTTGAAATTCAAGAGATTACCGTAGAGACACATCCAGAACACAGCTTACAAAGTCTTGAAGTTAAACGCTCACTCATTAGTTTATCCGTCTGGAAAAGTATATTGTATCGCCAGCTCGTCACCAATAACATTGAGTTTCAAGGGATCCGGGTTAAGGTCAACCAAAAAAAATCTAATCTGCCCAATCAATCTCTGGATATTGCAAAAACAACAACTAGCAGCAAAAAAAATATCATAGGGGATTGGTTAATTGCCCAACGAACCATCAAGGTATATGATCTGATTCTTGAGTTAGCGGCCATTGATGGCACAGATCAATCCTTATCGATGCCTATTCTTAACTTTCATGGCTCTCGAAGCAGACAACAATTAAGAACTTCTTTGGTCAGTCAATCTGGTGCCACAGCCTCACTCAAAATTGAAAATAGAATTCATTTTTCAGAAAAAGAACAAAAAAATATCAATGCGACACAACTCTATTTCAGCTCCGATAAAATGGAGCTAGCCACTCTGCCTTTCGCCCTGTTTGGATTAAAACTTCCTCCCCTTAAAGGACAGCTCAATATTAAATTTTGGGCAGATTGGAAACAGGGTCGACTTCAAACAGCTCAAGCTGAGCTTCATTCCAATACCATGCAACTGGGAGAGAATGCAGTTGCCTTGACGCTCTCTCCAACAATTTTCCTCTGGAAAAGACATCAGAAAAATCACTGGAGCCTGCTCTCATCTCCTATTGAGTTTACTTTAGATAAAAAAATCCAACCCCCCTTCCAACTCAATGCCCATCAGTGGAAAAAAGACCATATAAAACATTATATGTTTACAGGGTTTCATTTTGATATTGAAAAAATCGCTCAGTTCGTGGAACCACTACTACCTAAAAAATTACACGCATGGTTGCTCGCAGCAAAACCCCAAGGAGAAATATCTAAAAGCTCAATTAACATCCTAAGAAATACCGAGGATCCTACACAGCCTATCCAATATTTTACCCGTTTCAGTTTAGAAAAAATTTCTGTCAATCCGTTTCAAAACCTACCTGGCATTCAAGGTGTCAACGCCCGAGTGAGTTTGTCCTCCAATCAGGGGAAAGTTGAATTATTAGGCAAAGATGGCAATATAGAGATCCCTTCTCTGTTCCGCTCAAACATTTTCTTTAATCAGCTTAGCACACATATAGATTGGCACTGGAACAACAATCTCCAACTCACATGGCATGATTTTGATTTCAGCAATCCCGATATTTCTATATCCTCTCGAGGACGATTGGATTTTTTAAAAAACGGCAACGGCTTCATGGACATTAGTGCCAGTATAAATCATGCTTCAATGAATTCTATATCCCCCTATCTTCCCACGGGGATCATGAGTGAAAAGTTAGTTGAATATCTCGACAACAGTATTCAAAAAGGTCAGCTAAATTGGGCACAAGCAGTGATTAGAGGTCCAATGAAGTCTTTTCCTTATCATCAGCACGAAGGCATCTTTGATATACTGTCGGAAATTGAAGGTGTAAAGCTGCAGTTTTTACCCGATTGGCCTACTATAGATAATCTAAAAGCCTCTATGGAATTTGTCAGTAACTCCATGAATATACATGCCAGTCAGGGAAAATTTAAAGGTGTAACGTTAAAATCTGCAACAGCTGAAATCGCTGATTTTTCTCAACATCATTTAGAGATTGCGACTAAAACTCAATCGCAAACAGCTATTGCCCTACAAGCCCTTGAATCAACACCGATCAACTTCATCCCAGAATCGTTAAAAAACTTCACATTCAAAGGTCTAGTCACCAGTTCATTACACCTATCCATTCCCCTTTCCAAAGAACAACAAACACTCAGCCTTAAAGGTGAAATAAAACTCAAAGATAATCAAGTGGAACTACTCCCTGCCTCCATTCCTTTTGACAATGTTAATGCCAGCTTAACACTTAATGAAACTGGACTATTACACTCATCGATTAACGCGACACTCTGGCAACAACCTTTCCAGATGGTATTGCAACCAGACACAGAAAATAGAACCCTGTTAACAGGCAGCTTTCAAACAACCATTGATCATCAGGCATTAGATCAGCTAAGCCATCTTACAACAGAAGCTATTGCCATAGGACAAACTCAAATGCTAGGTGACATATTGATTGACACCGCGCCCTCAGCTCTTCAGCCTCTAATAGAAATGAATTTTCATAGCAACATGCAAGGATTAGCCCTGCATTTACCCGAATCATTGGGCAAGGATGAAACAGAAATAATTCCTCTGGATATACATCTTGAATTACAAGATGAGAAACTAAAAATTAATGCTCAGTATCATGGAAAATTACATTTAATCGCTGAAAAAACACAGCAATGGAAAGGAGGCTTTAGTAGTATTGAACTGCCTATTGAAAGCCCTGAGAGCAATGGTTGGATTGGAAATGTTCATCAAACTGGCTTTCAACTCAGTGATTGGGTTAAAGCTTATAATGAGATCACAGCGAATAAACAACCGTCTAAAACCCAAGATTACAATGAGTTATTACCCTTACAACTTAAGGTGACCAGCGAACAACTGATGCTAAATCAATGGCTATTAGGCCCTGTATCCATTTTGGCAGATTTCAATCATCAGTTGCAAGTGAGTGTACAGGGACCACAAATACAGGCCAAAATACAAGCGAATCCGCCAAGCGCCCAAAACTTCCCATTGTCTCTCAATTTCGACAGGCTCTTTATCAGAACGCCAGAGGAGGAAAAGAAACTCAATGAGGTTCAAAACCAAGTGATCATCCAACAAGAAGATAATCAGCTAACTGCTGAAAAAACGATTCATTTAGTACAAGAACGACAAGATTTGACAAGTACAGTTGCACTATCTCCTTTCAAACCAAAGGTGCTACCCTCCATGCATATTATCTGTGAAGACTGCCGCTATAACGATCAGCGGATAGGTCAACTCGATCTAAAAACAATGCCCTTTCATGATAAAATGGCTTATTGGGGTCATTGGTTTGTACCTGAAATATTCGATACTGAATTTACTGGTCAATGGACAGAGAAAGTCACTCAGTTTGCAGGTCAATTTTCTAGCAAAAATATTGAAACATTAACCCATTATTGGAATATTGCATCTGGTGCTAAGAAGAGTGCTATACAAGCCAGCTATACATTAAACTGGCCAGGTGCACCATGGGACTTTCAACTCGACCATGTTCGAGGTACACTCAATGCTAAGGTAAATAAAGGTAGCCTTGAGCAAATTGACACCAAAGGCGCTCAAATTGTCGGTATTTTTAGTTTACAAAACCTACTCAGAAGACTCAGCTTAGACTTTAGTGATATTTTTAATAAAGGTTTTTATTACAATGGGATGGAAGCATCCGTCAATATAGAGGATGGCATCGCTTATAATTCGTCAGTTAAAATATCAGGTACAGCCGCCACCATTGAAATTAGTGGCTATACAGATTTGGCTCAAGAGAGACTTGAACATCATATAGTCGTTATCCCTGAAATCAGTTCAAGCCTACCAATATTGGGTTGGGCTATCAGCCCAGCTACAGGATTGATTGCTTTAGTGATGGACAAATTTCTTCTGAAACCAGCCCTTGACGTGGTAACACGCCTTGATTACCAATTAACAGGTGTTTGGAGTTCACCAGAACTAATTGAGCTCAACAAAAAGCAAGATTCAGTACCTGTAGATATAGAAAAATTAAAACCTGCACTCAAAAATGAAGATAACTTACCAACAACTATTACCAATGAATAAATATTTTATTCTTATAATTCAAATACTTGAGAAACTATGAATCAAAACTCAAATCTAAAAACAGCCATACAACATTTTATTTTGGATCAAGGGCTTTCTTTGAGCCAAGCTGAGAACATACTTTCCTGCGCGTTTAATACCCAAATGGATTATGCCGATCTATATTTTCAAGTTTCTCGTTCTGAGAGTTGGTCTCTGGAAGATGGTTTGGTGAAAGATGGCACCTTCCATCAAGAACAAGGCGCAGGCATTCGCTCCATGATTGGTGAACAAACAGGATTTGCCTATACAGAGGCTTTAGATGACTCATCTTTACGTCAAGCAGCACAAGCTGCCAGCAAAATAGCAAAATCTACAACTTCTCAAAAAATTCACATCAAAAACCACCCCAATGACCATCAATTCTACCCTAACCAAGATCCAATCAATCAGGTCGATTCGGCTCAGAAAATAGAACTACTCAAGTATATTGATAGGTTTGCTAAATCTCTTGATCCGCGAATCACTCAAGTCATGGCCAGTTATAGTGCCAGCTTTTCCATGGTATTGGTGCTTAACTCCCAAGGCGAACTTGCAGCCGATCTACGTCCAATGTGTCGTATCGGTATATCTGTAATCGCTGAGCAAAATAAAAAAAGAGAAAGAGGAAGTAGCGGTGGTGGTGGACGCGCTCTACCCCTCGACCTATTTTGGAAGCAGGATAGCACCATCACTCAGCTCGTTGAAGATTATGCAAGACAAGCCGTCAATCAAGCGCTGATCAATTTAGATGCTTGCCCAACCATGGCCGGCCTTCAAACCGTCATATTGGGAAGTGGATGGCCTGGAATTTTACTGCATGAGGCCATTGGCCACGGTTTAGAAGGCGACTTTAATCGCAAAAACACCTCAGCTTTCTCCAATAAAATGGGCGAAATAGTCGCGTCCCCTTTATGTACGATTGTGGATGATGCAACCATTTTGGGACATAGGGGGTCATTAAACATAGATGATGAAGGCGTAACAGGCCAAAACACCCTGTTAATTGATAAAGGACGTTTGTGTGGTTATATGCAAGATAGAAAAAATGCTCGATTAATGAAAACTCAAAGCACGGGAAACGGCCGTAGAGAATCCTATGCACAGTTACCGATGCCTAGAATGACCAATACTTATATGCTCCCAGGTGAGCACTCACACCAAGAAATTATTGCTTCTGTAAAATCCGGGATTTATGCACCCAATTTTGGAGGAGGACAGGTCGATATTACTTCAGGAAAATTCGTCTTCTCTGCCAGCGAAGCT
This sequence comes from Gammaproteobacteria bacterium CG22_combo_CG10-13_8_21_14_all_40_8, assembly GCA_002770795.1. Taxonomy (GTDB): domain Bacteria; phylum Pseudomonadota; class Gammaproteobacteria; order Enterobacterales; genus 21-14-all-40-8. The sequence continues at coordinate 5,439 of PCTP01000142.1, forward strand.
TATCAAATTGAAAATGGCAAAATCACCCACCCATTGAAAGGTGCAACATTTATAGGAAGTGGTCCAGAAATTTTAAAACAAGTGAGTATGGTTGGAAATAATCTCGCCCTGGATCCTGGCGTAGGAGTTTGCGGGAAAGATGGCCAATCTGTCCCCGTCGGTGTGGGACAACCTACATTAAAAATTGATCAACTACTGGTCGGGGGCACTGAATCCTGATACATTCCCTCTCCTCATCAACATGATGTAATATATATCTTCAATTTTTTAGGTTTATTCCAGAGAGAGAAATGATTGATCCACGTTCCAAACTTATATTAACCCACTTAAATATTTTTCACTCAAAACCTTTGTCCTCGGCGGTGTAATGCATGTTATTTGATTTGGCCTATATCTTAATTGGCTTGGCCATTCTTATTTGGAGCGCAGATAAACTCACAGAAGGCTCAGCTGCTCTGGCTAAAAATTTTGGTATACCGAGCCTCATTATTGGGTTAACCATTATAGCGATTGGATCTTCAGCACCTGAAATGGTTGTATCTGCTGTAGCAGCCATTGGTGGTTCAAGTAATCTGGCCATTGGTAACGCCATTGGATCGAATATTACCAATATTGCCCTAGTATTGGGTGTCACTGCTTTAATCACTCCGCTACTCATTCATTCCGATATCCTCAAGAGAGAGATCCCAATTCTCATTTTCTTAAATATTTTTGCCTCATTTCTTATTTGGTATCATGGATTTACCCGTGCAGATGGATGGATATTGGTTCTAACTCTAGGCATCTACTTGACTTGGTTAGTGATTACCAGCTTAAAAAAGCGTAAACAAGATCTACTGTTAACTGAAATTGTCGATGAACTTCCTCAGGATATGAGTAATAGTAAGGCGGCTTTATGGATTATTTTAGGCTTAGCACTATTAATTTTTAGTTCCGACTTATTGGTTATGGGTGCAACCAATCTCGCTACTCGTATGGGTGTGTCTGAATTAGTGATAGGCTTAACTGTTGTTGCAGTAGGCACCAGTCTCCCTGAATTAGCAGCATCCATCGCCAGCGCCATAAAAAAAGAACATGACATGGCCATTGGTAATATCATTGGTTCCAATATTTTTAACATCCTAGGTGTTATGGGTGTTGCTGGGATTATCCATCCCCCCACATCCATCCCAGCAGAGGTTTTTTATTTTCATCTGCCCGCCATGTTGATAATTACCATCGCATTATTCTTTTTATCTTTAGATTTTGGAAAAGGTCCCAGACTAGCAAAATCCCAAGCCATTATTTTATTGAGCGGCTTTGTAGCCTTTAATTGGTTATTAGTCACTCAGATACACACCAGCTAATGGAATAAAGCCGTTAGCCTTTCTTGTCTTTGAACGCTATAATTACATGACTTTTATTGTGACAAAAAAACTATGCCTAAAAAGAACAGCATGATACAGCTTGCTCAAGCCGTGATTGATACAGAATCTCAAGCTGTCGCTGAAATGCGAACTCGAATTGACACTTCATTTGTACGTGCCTGCAAACTCATGTTAAATACCAAAGGACGTGTCGTGGTGGTTGGTATGGGAAAGTCAGGCCATATTGGTGGAAAAATTGCCGCTACTTTTGCCAGTACAGGAACACCCGCATTTTTTGTGCATCCGGGTGAAGCAAGCCACGGTGATTTAGGGATGATTACGGCTGATGATGTCATCCTCGCCTTATCAAATTCTGGAGAAACCCATGAAGTGGTCAGTTTGCTGCCAGTGATAAAACGTAAAGGCGTACCGCTCATTGCCATGACGGGAAATCCTCAATCGCAACTCGCTCTTAATGCAACAGTCCATATTAATGTCCAGGTGTCAAAAGAAGCTTGTCCATTAGGATTGGCTCCCACCTCTAGTACCACGGCAGTGCTCGCCATGGGAGATGCTTTAGCGGTTGCTCTTTTAGATGCACGAGGTTTTACTTCTGATGATTTCGCCTTATCTCACCCTGGTGGCTCCCTAGGTCGACGTCTATTACTGCACATTGATGATATTATGCATACGGGAGATAAACTCCCCACAACATCTTTAGATAGTTTATTGGGTGAGGCCTTAATAGAAATGACCTCTAAATGCTTAGGCATGACAACCATAATAAACCCTGATGGCACGCTTGCAGGAATTTTCACTGATGGGGATTTACGCCGTGCTATTGCTAAAAAAATTGATCTGCATAACACCCCGATCTCTGAAATTATGACCCTTAATTGCAAAACGATTTTAAAAGGCACACTTGCGGCGGAAGCTCTGCTGATCATGCAACAGAAAAAAATTAATGCCTTAGTCGTTGTCAATAAACAAGGAGCACCAGTAGGCGCACTGAATATGCACGATCTCCTAAAAGCAGGAGTGGTATAATGATGACCTATCCAGAAGAACTTCTCAATAAAGCAAAAAAAATCAAGCTAGTTATCACAGATGTTGATGGCGTTTTAACGGATGGCAAGGTTCATCTTGATCAAAAAGACAATGAACTCAAGGCATTCAATATTAAAGATGGTTTAGGCATCAAATGGCTCTTGAATGCCGCTATTCCAGTAGCCATTATTACGGGAAGAGCCTCTAACGTAGTTACCAGAAGAATGCAGGAACTTGGCGTAACTGAAGTCTATCAAAAACAACCTGACAAAAGAGCTTGTTTTCAGATGTTACTCCAAAAATATCAAATTAATTGCGAAGAAGTCGCCTATTTAGGTGATGACTTGCCCGATCTAGCGCTCATCAACCAGTGTGGTTTGGGTGTAACGGTTGCAGATGGCCACTGGTCATTAAAAGAATCTAGTCATTGGATAACGCCCAATAAAGGAGGAGACGGTGCTTTTAGAGATCTCGCCGAACTCATCCTAAGTGCTCAACAGCAACTTGAATCTATTTTACAAGGCTATCAAAGTTGATCCAATCAAGACACTGGTTAATTTTTGGTGCGATTTTTATAGTAGCTGGCGTGCTTTATAATGTTTTTTCCAGAAATGAAACAAGCACGCCGACATTTTTCGGCCCAAAAACCCAAAAGGTGTTTGATTATTCAATGAAAAACATCATTCAACGTGAATTCAATGCCGAAGGGAAACTTCAGTCACAATTACAAGCAAAGCAACTCATCCACTATCCTGAGACGGATGAGGCCAACCTGGAATTACCTCAATTCAAGTTTAATAAAGGTAATACGCTTTGGTCTCTGCAAGCAGATAGAGCCTTATACAATGAAAGCCAGCAACAATTGAAGTTATTAGAAAATGTAACCGTTGATAGTCAGACTCAATCTACCCAAAGCACTCATTTAAAAAC